>DLKG01000088.1 GCA_002490315.1 Prevotella sp. UBA7594
TGCAGCGGAGGCCGGAGACCTCCGCCACGGGTAAAGTTGCAAATTTGATTATCGTCTATGGGTGAATCTTTAGTGAGCCTCCAGCCAGTTCTCGCCCCATCCAGAGTCAGCCACGAGTGGCACGCGCAGCGGATAGGCGTTTTGCATTTCTTCGAGTACAATCTTTTCCACCTTCTCTTTCTCCTCAGGCACTACGGAGAAGTTGAGTTCGTCGTGCACCTGGAGAATCATTTTCGACTTGATATTCTCACGACGGAAACGCTCGTATATGCGCACCATGGCAATCTTGATGATGTCGGCGGCAGAGCCTTGTATGGGGGCATTGATGGCGTTGCGCTCGGCGAAGTTGCGCACGGTGGCGTTGTGCGACGTGATGTCGGGCAGGTAGCGGCGGCGGTGGAAGAAGGTCTCGGCGTAGCCGTGCTCGCGGGCGAGCTGCTTGGCCTTTTCCATATACTCGTGCACCTCAGGGAACGTCTCGAAGTAGCCGTCGATGAGCTGTTTAGCCTCGTCGCGCGAAATCTCCAGCCGCTCGGCAAGACCGAAGACGGTGATGCCGTAGATGATGCCGAAGTTGGCACGCTTCGCCTTGGTGCGCTGGTCGCGCGTCACGTCGGAAATGTCTTCCTTGTAGATGCGTGCGGCGGTGGCGGCATGGATGTCGTAGCCCTCGCGGAACGCCTCAATCATGTTCTTGTCGCCTGATAGGTGCGCCATGACGCGCAGTTCAATCTGCGAGTAGTCGGCAGAGAAGAAGAGGCAGCCAGGCTCGGGAATGAAGCACTTGCGTATCTCCTTGCCGTCCTCGCCACGCACGGGGATGTTCTGCAGGTTAGGGTCGGACGACGAGAGGCGGCCGGTGGCTGTAACAGCTTGGTTGAACGAGGTGTGGATGTGACCGGTGCGCGGGTTTATCAGCTTGGGCAGGGCGTCGACATAGGTGCCGAGGAGCTTCTTTAGACCGCGATGCTCGAGGATGTCCTCCACGATGGGAGCCTTGGAGCGTAGTTGCTGCAATACCTCCTCCGACGTCACGTACTGGCCGGTCTTGGTCTTCTTGGGCTTCTCCACAATCTTCATCTCGCCGAACAGCACCTCGCCCACCTGCTTCGGCGAGGCGATGTTGAACTCATGTCCGGCAAGCTCGTAGATGTTCTTCTCTATCTGCTTCATGCGCCCGGTGAGAATCTTCGACGTCTCGGCAAGCGCATCGGTGTCGAGCCGCACGCCGTTCATCTCCATTTCGGCAAGCACCGGCACGAGAGGCATCTCTATATTGTAGAAAAGTTCCTCGACGCCCGTCTCCTTCAAGCGAGGCTTCAGCACGTTGTAGAGGCGCAGCGTGATGTCGGCATCCTCGGCAGCGTAGTCGCAGATGTCGGCAGGGGAGAGGTCGCGCATGTTTTTCTGCGACTTGCCCTTAGGTCCGATAAGTTCGTCGATGTGCACGGTCTGGTAGTGGAGGAGTGTCTCGGCGAGTATGTCCATGTTGTGCTTCTGTTCGGGTTGGAGCACGTAGTGGGCAAGCATAGTGTCGAACATGGGGGCGGAGAGCCGCACTCCGTAGTTCATGAGCACCTCCATGTCGTACTTGATATTTTGTCCTATTTTCAGAATCTCAGTACTTTCGTACAGTGGTTTGAATATATTAACAATTCTTTCCGCTTTTTCACGTTCGGCAGGAATTGCCACATAAAAAGCCTTTCCTTCCTCGACAGAGAAGCTCAAACCTACCAATTCGGCATCAATCGGATTGACAGAAGTGGTCTCCGTGTCCAGACTGAGAATTTGTTTTGTAACAAAAAAATCAAATAATTTACGTGCATCCTCTTCTGTTTCAATGAGTTGATAGTCGTGGGGAGTGGTTTTTAGGCTCTCAAAACTCGAAAATTCTGCGTCGACTGCATCATTGGTCGGATTTTCGGCAAAGAGATCGAGTTGAGGATTAACAGTTTTTTGCTGTTGTTGAGGCTTCTTTACAAATTTGTCAAGAAGCGACTTAAATTCCAGTTCGGTGAAGATTTCGGCGAGTCGGGCAGTGTCTGGCTCCTCAACCTTCAGCGAGTCGAGGTCGAGGTCGATGGGCACATCAGTTCGGATGGTTGCGAGAAACTTCGACATACGTATGTCGTCGACGGCACCCTCGACCTTCTCGCGCAGCTTGCCCTTGATCTTCGAGGAGTTGTCGAGCATGGAGTCGATGCTGCCGAACTCGGCTATGAGCTTGGCAGCGGTCTTCGGACCGACGCCGGGGCAACCCGGGAAGTTGTCGGCAGAGTCGCCCATCAGTGCAAGGAGGTCGATGACCTGGGTAGGGGAGGAGAGACCATACTTCTCACAGACCTCTGCAGGGCCCATCGTTTCGTAGCCGCCACCGTGGCGTGGGCGAAACATGAAGACATTGTCAGCCACGAGTTGACCGTAGTCCTTGTCGGGCGTGAGCATATAGGTAGTGACGCCGGCATGGCCAGCCTTCGTTGCAAGCGTGCCGATGACGTCGTCGGCCTCGAAGCCGTCGACCTGGAGTATTGGGATGTGCATCGCCGAGATGATGTCCTTAATGATTGGAACAGAGGCACGAATGTCCTCAGGCGTCTCCTCACGCTGCGCCTTGTAGGCAGGAAACGCCTCGTCGCGGAACGTACGGCCGTGGTCGAAGGCGACGCCGATGTGCGTAGGCTGTTCCTTGGTGAGAATCTCGTTGAGCGTGTTTACGAACCCCATGACGGCAGAAGTGTTCATGCCCTTGGAGTTTATGCGTGGGTTCTTGATGAACGCGTAGTAGGCGCGGTAGATGAGCGCGTAGGCGTCGAGAAGAAAAAGCTTGTTCATATTATTTAAGTTGACGAGTTGATAAGTTGACGAGTTGACGAGTTGCTACTTTTGGTGCAACTGTTCGTATGCAAGTATTTTGTTGGTTGAAGCACTTAGCTTGTCAACTTGTCAACTCATCCACTTGTCTACTTATTTATACTTATTAGGTGTAAAATTACAAAAAAAATGTCACTAATAACGGCAAAATCAGTAACTTTGTACGAAATATTATAATACAATGGATTATCTGTCAATCATAAAGCACCCGATAGAAGCGGAACTCGCCGATTTCATAAGTCTTTTCAACCAGTCGCTCTCGCATGAGGACGGTCTGCTTGGCTCTGCGCTCGAGCACATCCGTCAGCGTGCAGGTAAGCGTATGCGCCCTATGCTCATACTCCTTATGGCGAAGAATTTCGGTGCCATAAACGAGTCGACGCAGAACGCCGCCGTTGGTTTGGAGCTTCTTCATACTGCCTCGCTCGTTCACGACGATGTTGTTGACGAGAGCGAGGAGCGCCGCGGTCAGGCTTCGGTCAACGCCACGTACGACAACAAGGTGGCGGTGCTCGTGGGTGACTATATCCTCTCAACGGCTTTGCTGTGTGTGGCACGCACGCACTCGGAGCAGATAGTGACGTACCTTGCCGAACTCGGAAGAACGCTCTCCGACGGCGAGATTCTCCAGCTGTCGAACATTAGGCGCAAGGATATTTCTGAGGAAGTGTATTATGATGTTATAAAGCAGAAGACGGCAGCTCTCTTCGAGGCTTGCGCCGGCATTGGTGCGCTGTCGTCGGGCGCATCGGAGGAGGACGTGAAGGCGGCAAAGCTCTTCGGGCAGAACCTCGGCATCATCTTCCAGATACGCGACGACATTTTCGACTATTACGATTCTGCTGAGATAGGTAAGCCTACGGGCAACGACATGGCTGAGGGCAAGCTCACGCTGCCAGTGATATACGCTGTGAACAACGGCGACGACGACGCCATGAGGGAGCTTGCGCTGAAGGTGAGAGAACATTCCGTGACGCCGAACGAGATTGCGCGTCTCGTGGCTTATACGAAAGAAAAGGGCGGCATAGAGTATGCCGAGAAACGCATGTGGGAGTTCCACGGCGAGGCGCAGCGCTTCCTGGATGAGAAGGTGGAGCAGCCGGAAGTGAAGGCAGCGCTGCAGGCTTATCTGGATTTTGTGATAAAGAGAAACAAGTAGGCTGAGTATAATAAGTCGTATAAGTCTTATAGGTCTTATAGGTCATAT
>DLKG01000092.1:0-8917 GCA_002490315.1 Prevotella sp. UBA7594
TCTTAACTCCTTAACTCCTTAGCTCCTTTCATTTTCCAACATTTCAGTTTCACCAAGAAAATCGCTCCCCTGAAGCACAGCTCCATACACATGGCGAGCCACACTCCCTTCAGTCCCATCGACGGTGCGAGGAGAGCGGCGAGCGTTATGCGCACGCCCCACATCGAGGCGAGGTTCATGATGCTCGGCACGAGCGTCTTTGCCGCTCCGACAAAGACGCCGTAGCAGACGATGGCGGCGGCGAACATCGGTTCGGCGAACGCCTCTATGCGCAGCACTTCCACTCCCAGGCGCCTCACCTCCTCGGAGGGCGTCATCAGCGCCATGGCAAACGGCGAGCCGACGTACATCACCACTCCCATCAACGCCATCACCGCCATGCCGAGACCTACGGATAGCCACGCGAAACGCTTCATCAGTTCGTGGCGCCCTGCTCCGAGGCTTTGCCCCACAAGCGTCGTGGCAGCGTCGGAAATGCCGTAGCCGGGCATATAGCAAAGGCTCTCGACGATGATGCCGAAGGAGTTGGCAGCTATGGCAAACGTGCCGAGCGGAGCAATGATGATGGTAGTGACGACATAGGCGGAGCACATGATGGTCTGCTGCAGGCCCATCGGCAAGCCTATCTTGAGAGCGCGCCTGACGACGTTCCACGTCGGCAGAAAGCGTCCGCTGTCAATCTTCAGCGACAGTTCCTTGCTGCGGAAGCAGAGTATGTACATTGTTATGGAGGCGGCGACGAGCTCGGCGGCAGCTGTACCTATTCCTGCTCCCACCACTCCGAGTCCGGCTCCAGGCACGGCGACGGTGCTCCCGAGAATGTCAAGGGTGCGCGAGGGGAATATTAGGAAGAAGTTGAACACCACGTCGAGCGTCATCATCACGACGCTCATGACGCTCGGCACGACCATGTTGCCCGAGCTGCGTAGCATGCCCGACCCGAACATCGAAAACTGGAATACTGGCAAGGCGACGGCAATGATGGCAAAATATGCCGAGGCTGTGGGGTTGATGGAGTCGTTGCCTCCGAGCCATGAGGGCAGGAAGGGGCTGACGGCGAGTGCCAGCAAGCCTATCAGCGCACTCACCACGAACACCGACATGATGCCCTGGCGCAGAGTGGCGCGTGCCTGCGTGCCGTCGTTGGCGCCAAGCTGATGGCTCACCTGCACGTAGAAGCCGGCGGCAGCTGCCGAGCAGATGCTGCCCATGAGCCACGTCGTGGTCTCGATGAGGCCGATGGCAGCCGACGCCTCCGCGCCGAGACTGCCCACCATCGACGCGTCGATGTACTGCATCATGGTCGTCGTGAGCTGTGCGAGTATGGCGGGAGTGGCGAGTTGCAGCACGAGACGCGCCTGCTCGCCGAGAGTCATCGGCTTGTTTTGGCGTATCATGGCAAGCAACTGGTCTTTCTTTTGGTTGCGTTTCATAAAAGAATGGATGGGTATACCGCGCGAAGTTACGAAAAAAATGCGGATATACAAACGGTGGTTTCCTGTAATCGGTAATAATGTTTACAAAATCCGTAAACGGGGTTTTTCCCGATTAGCGCTGCGGACGGCAATGGCGATAGTACTGTTTGGGCGACATTCCCGTGATTTGCTTGAAATAGCGATTGAACGTGGAGAGGGAGTTGAAGCCGCTCTCCGCTGCCACTTCCGCCATAGTCCGGCGTCCGTCGTGCCACATGGCTTTTATCAAGGCGCAAGCGTCCTCAACGCGAAACGTGTTGAGGAAATCATAGAAAGTCGTTGAGAGATGGCTGTTGAAATAATCGGAAAGGTACGTCTTGTTGGTGCCAATGGCGAGAGCCACGTCGAAGAGCGTAATCTTTGGGTTGAGATAGAGATGGTCTTTCCTCATCACTTCGTCAAGCCTCTGCGCCATTACACTGTGCCTTGATGTTTCTTTTTTCATATTTGGGCTATTTTTCCGAGCAAATGTACGAAAAATGTTGCTAACAACAGGTCGTTTGCATTGTCGGATGGAAGCCCGTTTGTTGAAAATTGAACGTTTGACTAATTTTTAATTCCTTGACGTGCGGCTGTATATCGATTGTATATCACGCGACAGACGTGGCGTAGCAGGCATAAGCAAGGCGTCAGTTGACTTTTCTGTACTCGCTGGGTGTCTGCCCCGTGCCTCGCTTGAAGAAGCGGTTGAAATGCTGCGAGTAATTGAAGCCGAGCGAATAGGAAATCTCGCTGATGCTCTTCTCCGAGCCGAGAAGCTTGTCCTTGGCGAGTTCGAGCACTCGCTTCTGTATCATCTCCTGCGGTGTGTGGCCCGTCTCTTTCTTCACGAGGTCGCCGAAATAGTTTGACGAGAGGAAGCAACGCTCAGCAAAGTACTTGACGGTTGGGAGCCCGCATCTCATCGCCGTGTCGCCCTCGAAATATTCGTTGAGCAACTGCTCGAAGCGCGTGAGGACATCGCGGTTGACATTCTGGCGCGTTACAAACTGCCGTTCGTAGAAGCGTATGCAATAGTCGAGCAGGAGCTGGATGTTGCGGCATACGAGACGTTTCGTATGGATGTCGATGGAGTGGTTGAGCTCGTTCTTTATGTTTTGCAGACACTCGCGGAAGATGCCTCGCTCCTCCTCGGAGAGATGGAGCGCCTCGCGCGAGTCGTAGGAGAAGAAGCTGTAGTGGCGTATGTCGCGCCCGAGGTCAGTGCCACGTATGAGGTCGGGATGGAAGAGCAGGCCGATGCAGGGCGTGGCTGCCGGTTCGGCAGGCTTACGGTGGCGTATCTTCACAATCTGTCCGGGGGCAAAGCTCACGACGGTGCCCTCCTGATAGTCATAGGGCTGGCGTCCGTAGGTGATGTCGCCGCAGAAGGTCTGCTTGAGGAAGATGGCGTACACGCCGTAGTAGATGGAACATTCATCTGGCAAGCCGTGCTTGGTAACGGTGTCGAAATCGACGACCGTCACGAGCGGATGCTTGGTCTCTATGCCGTATATCTTGTTGTACGTGTCAATAGTGTCAATGTGTATGATGTTCTCCTTTTCCATAATGTATAGTATTTCTCGTTGTACGGGGCAAATTTACATCATTTCTTCGACACAATGTGTATAAGAATTACGGAAAATGAGTAATTTTGCCGTAAAAACATTACACTAAATATGGAGACACTGAAGGAAAAGACAGCCAAGGGACTGCTGTGGGGCGGCCTCAACAGCGGCGTGCAGCAGGTGGTGGGACTGGCGTTCGGCATCATTCTCGGACGACTTCTCGCGCCCGACGACTATGGTATGATGGCAATGATAAGCATCTTCTCGCTTGTCGCCACTGCCCTTCAGGACAGCGGCTTCCGCACGGCTCTCGCCAATCTGGAGGAGCCGAAGGCGGAGGACTACAACTCCGTGTTCTGGTTTAACATCATCGTGGCTTCGACGATGTACATCGTGCTCTTCTTCGCCGCGCCGCTCATCGGCGACTACTACCACACGCCGCGCGTCGTGCCGCTCTGCCGCTACGCCTTCCTGAGCATTGTCATCGCTTCGCTCGGCACGGCACAGTCGGCATGGCTCTTCAAGCATCTCCAGGCGAAGCAGCAGGCGGCGGCTGGCGCCATCGCCGTCCTGGCGTCGAACACGGTGGGCGTCGTGATGGCGTTTGCGGGCGCAGCCTACTGGGCTTTGGCGACGCAGGGTCTTGTCTACGTCGGCGTCAACACGGCGCTGCAATGGCATTTCTCACCATGGCGCCCTACGGTGCATGACATATCCTTTGCGCCCGTCAGACGGATGTGGCGTTTCTCGTGCAAGATACTCGCCACGACCATAATGACGTGCGTGAACAACAACGTGCTCAACATCCTCCTTGGACATTACTTCTCGCCGCGCGACACGGGCAACTACAACCAGGCCTACCAATGGAACACGAAATGCTACTCGCTCGTACAGAGCATGGTGGCGCAAGTGGCGCAGCCCGTGCTCGTCAGCCTCGGTTCTGAACCGGGCAGGCAGCTCGGAGTGTTCCGCAAGATGATGCGCTTCACGTCGTTCATCACCTTTCCCTTGCTCCTCGGCTTCGGACTCGTGGCGCAGGAGTTCATCGTGCTTGCCATCGGCGAGAAATGGCGTGCTTCGGCAGAACTGATACAGATACTGTGCGTGGCTGGCGCGACGATGCCCATCGCCACGCTCTTCTCCAACATGATTATCTCCAAGGGACGCTCGGGCACGTTCTTCTGGTGTACATTCTCGCTCGGCGTGGTGCAGATAGCGACGATGATGCTGATATGGCAGCAGGGCATACGCACGATGGTTGGTGCCTACACGGCGCTCAATGTCGGATGGCTGCTCGTCTGGCTCTTCTTCGTGCGCCGTCTTACGGGCTACGGCTATCGCCTCTTTCTCGGCGACTGTCTGCCTTTCGCCCTCACTGCTGCCGCCGTCATGGCAGCCACGCATTACGCCACGCTGCCCATCAGCAACCTTTGGGCGCTGCTTGCCGCTCGCGTCGTGCTTGCCGCCGTGCTCTATTATGGGGTGATGAAGCTCGCGCGGGTGAAGATATTGGCGGAGTGCGAGAGGTTTATCGCAAGAAAACGTTAAGAAGAAAGGGCTTGTCCGACATTCCGGACTATGTCATCGCAAAAACAATAAATGGGGGCGTCCCCTCTCCCATTTATTGTTGTAATTTGAGAAGCGGCGCTTTGGTAATGCCAAAGCGCCGCTTTATCACTTCTAAAGTGCCGCTTTAGGCAGCCTAAAGCGGCACTTTAGAAACCTTAATCTTATCTATCTGAAAATCAGTCGTTTACAATTTTCTTATTACTGTCAGTCCGTCGCGCATGGGCAATATGAGTTGCTCGACGCGAGTGTCGGCGGCAACGTGGTCGTTGAAGCGGCGTATGCCGATGGTCTGTTGGTCGTGGTCGTAGGCGCGGTCGGTGACGTGGCCGTCCCAGAGCGTGTTGTCGGCGAGGATGAAGCCTCCGGGGCGCACGAGAGGCATGGCCATCTCGTAGGTCTCGACGTAGGTGCGCTTGTCGCCGTCGAGAAACGCCATGTCGAACGTTACGCCGAGCTGCGGTGCGAGGTCGTTGGCGTCGCCGATGATGAAGTTTATCTTGTCGGCTACGGGCGAGCCTTCTATCCACGGGCGCGTGAAGTCCTCCATCTCGTCGTTGATTTCAAATGTCCACACCTTGCCGTCCTCGGGCAGTCCCTCAGCCATGCAGATGGCGCTGTAGCCCGAGAAGGTGCCCACTTCAAGGATGTTCTTCGGCCTCACCATGCTGACAAGCATCTTCAGCAGGCGTCCCTGAAGATGTCCCGACGCCATGCGTCCGTGTATGGTGTGGATGTTGGTGGCGCGGTAGAGACGATAGAGATAGTCACCCTCTGGCGACGTATGTGAGCGTACGTATTTTTCGAGTTCTTCCGTCATGCTTATTTGTCTGATTGTTCGTTTTGGCCGTGTTCTGCCACCCAGTCGAGCAGAGCCTCAAGGGCGAGGCGGTAGGAATTGAGTCCGAAGCCGCATATCACGCCGAGGCACGCCGAGGATATCATGGAGCGGTGGCGGAAGTCCTCGCGCTTGTGTACGTTGCTGATGTGCACCTCTACGACGGGAGCCTGCAGGGAGCGGATGCAGTCTTGCAGGGCTATCGACGTGTGGGTGTAGGCACCGGCGTTGAGGATGATGCCGTCGGCTTCGAAGCCTGCCTCCTGCATACGGTCGATGAGGAAACCCTCGACGTTGCTCTGATAGTAGTCGATCTCTACGTCGGGATACTGCCGGCAGAGCTGGTTGAGGTATTGTTCGAAGGTGCTGTTGCCGTAAATGCCTGGCTCGCGAGTGCCGAGCAGGTTGAGATTGGGCCCGTTGATGATTTGTATTTTCATTTGGAAGGAATTTTTATGTGGAATAAATGAGTTGCCTACCAGCTCGACGTGGAGCCGCCGCCACCCGTGGAACCGCCGCCGAAGCTGCCACCGGAGAATCCGCCTCCTCCGCCACCCCTTCCGCTGCCGAGGATTGTACCGGCGACGAACGCCGCCGTGCCGGATGAGTCGTCGATGTCGGAGTCGCGCGTCACGGTGTGGCCGCAATTGGTGCAGACATACGTCGTGCGGCGCACGCGGCGTCTGCCGCCCGCTATGCGCAGCGTCTGCTCCGCCACTTTCTTCAGAGTCTTCTTCTTGCATTTTGGACAGCGTTGCTGTTCGCCGACGAGATAGATGACGAAGATGACGATGAGCACGATGATGCCGAGAGCCACGATAGCCACCGTGCCGTCGTCGTCGGACTCGTCGGGCTCGGGCTGCATGGAGCCGTCGAGCACCTGCGCCGCCGCTTTCACGCCAGCCATCATGCCGCCGTCCCAGTCGCCTTCCTTGAATCGTGGCACCATGTAGCGCGTCTGTATGCGCTTGGAGAGGGCGTCGGTGAGCGTCGCCTCCAGTCCGTAGCCCGTCGTGATGCGTATCTTGTGCTGGCTCATGACGAAGAGGAAGAGCAAGCCGTTGTCGCTCTTCTTCTTGCCTATGCCCCATTGGCGGAACAGTTCATGGGCGAAGTCGAAGATGTCGGCGTCGCCGATGTCGGGGAGCATGACGACGGCTGTCTCTATGCCGGTCTGCCGTTCAAGCCGCGCGAGAGTGGTGTTGATGGAGTCGCGTGCGGAGGCGGAGAGTATGCCCGACGGGTCGGAGACATACTGACGGGCATCGCTGAGATGCACGTTGGGGACATCACCGACGGTAAAAGCCTTCTCTTCCGCCATGGCAATGGCGGAGGTAGCCAGCAGGAGCACTATGGCAAGAGCGGCTGAGCGCAGAAAACGGATGATATGGGTATTTGACATTCTCAGGAGTTAACTTCTTTTTTAGACCAGCCTTTTCGTGTTAGAACTCCACTTTCGGTGCCTTCTCCGCTCCTGCCTCAGCCTGGAAGTAGGCGCGTTTCTCGAAGCCGCCCATGGAGGCGATTATGTTGCGCGGGAAGCGGCGAATGGCAGTGTTGTAGTCTTTGGCAGCGTCGTTGAAGTCCTTGCGTGCCACGCTGATGCGGTTTTCGGTGCCCTCCAGCTGCGACTGAAGTTCAAGGAAGTTCTCGTTAGCCTTGAGGTCGGGGTAGCGTTCGGTGACCATGAGCAGTTTGCCGAGAGCCGACGTCACGTTGCCCTGCGCCTTCTGATAGGCAGCGAGCTGCTCCGGAGTGCAGTTGGAGGGGTCAATCTTCACCTGCGTTGCCTCGGAACGAGCCTTCATGACGCTCTCAAGCGTCTGGCGCTCGTGTGTGGCGTAGCCCTTGACGGTGCTGACGAGATTGGGGATGAGGTCGCTGCGGCGCTGATAGCTTGTCTCCACTGTCGACCACTTGTTCTGTACGTTCTCGTCCATTGACACGAGTCCGTTGTAGGACGAGATGCCCCAAAGGGCGATGATGGCGATGACCACTATGGTGATTATCAAGCCTAAATGTTTCGGTTTGTTCATTTCTTTATTCAATGTTAAGTGTTATGTGTTAAATGTTAAGTGTTAGATGGCTACAGTTGCCCTGCCTCCACCTGCCTTACGATGCGTTCCGTGTACTTGTCGACGCCGTCGGGGTCGTACTTCTTCGTGAGCGAGGCGCCGAAGAGGGCGGCGAACGCCTGGTAGAATCCGGCGCGTATAGGGCCGAGGAACGCCTGAATGAGTTGGTAGGAGGAGGAGTTGCACTCACGGTAGACGAGTTTAATGAGAAGCTTTCCCTGGGCATAGGTGAGTTTCTTCATGCGCGGCGTGTACTCCTTGCGGATACTCTTCTCCACGCGCTTCATGTGCTCGTCCTTCGCCTTCTTGTTGGGCAGCGTCTGTAGAATCTCGTAGGTCTCGATGATGATGGAGTTCACCTCCTTGGCAATGGGCAGCACCTTCTTTACGTTGGCGATGAGGCGATTGTACGCCTGGCGCTGCTTCTCGCTCGTGAAGACGGGCTGCGGATAGACCGACAGCGGATTGAGCTCCACGTATTGTATGCTGTCGCCGCCATACAATGCCTTGCCCACCTTCACCATCGGCACGAACGTCGGCACGTCCATGTCCACCTCGCGGTCCTCGGGGTTCACGCGCTCCGGTCTGTTGTTCTGTGCCAGTGCCGTAAGGGAGAGCACGGCAGCTATAAGAAGTAAAAATATTCTTGGTTTCATGTTGCAGACAAAAGTACGGAGAAAATTCCAATTTCGTAATATAAGTCCTCCACTTTTAAGCTATTTTTCAAATCCCTCACAGCCATCTCATCAAGATGTCCCACACAGCCACGATGTGGCAGACGCTTCCGGCAAGCACGAAAAAGTGGAAGACGGTGTGCATAAAGCGGCGTTTGCGCAGACAATAGAACGCGGCGCCCGTGATGTAGCACACGCCCTCGGCTATTATCCACACTATCGCCGAGGGGTCGACGCAGTGCATGAGCGGACCGAAGGCGACGAGCACGCTCAGCCCCATCACCACATAGCACGCCGTCTCCACGTAGCTGTGGCCCTTCAGTCCCATGAAGCTCTTCACGGTGCCGCCTATGGCGGCGAGCCAAATGAAGATGAAGAGCGCCCATCCCCAATAGCCGTAGTCGCGCAGGGCTATGAGCGTTATGGGCGAGTAGGAACCGGCGATGTGCCAATAGATGGCGGCGTGGTCCCACTTGCGCAGCCTCTCCTTCCAGGGCGACCATGCGGAGAGGGCATGGTAGACGGTGGAGGCGACGTAGCTCGAGAGCATTCCGAAAAGATAGAGCACAATGGCTGCCGTTGCCCAGCCGTTGCGTGCCCAGCCACACCACACGAGAAACACTGTGCCGACGAGCAAGCCGATGATGATGCCCGCGCCGTGCGACCATGAGTTCCATAGTTCTTCCTTATGATTGAAATAAATCTTCATACACAATTATTTACTTAAGTTTCTGATTTGTGG
>DLKG01000092.1:9104-9486 GCA_002490315.1 Prevotella sp. UBA7594
CTAAATCCGAAAGTTGAATTATTTATTTTTTATTCTAAAGTTTCGCATGTCTTCGACATGCTGTCTGTAAACGAGGAGACGAGTGAACAAGGAGAACTCCGCCGTATTTTCCGTGGCGGAGGTCTCCGGTCTCCGCAGCACCCTCACACACTATAAACAATCGGATAACCGTATCGCTACTTGCTGGGAGTGTGTCAAACGGCAAATAATGTGAGCTGAGCTCGGCTTTGCCGCTTGCCTTAGCAAGAAAGGGAAAAGCCTCTCATAGCCAATGCTTTTGTCCTTTCAGGGCGTTAGTTTGCTATGAGCTATTTGCCCCTCAGGGGCGCGTTGCATATTGTTTTGACACGCCCTCCACGTATAACTCCTAATTCCTAATTCC
>DLKG01000092.1:9694-40809 GCA_002490315.1 Prevotella sp. UBA7594
TCCTAACTCCTAACTCCAAACTGATTTTTCCGCAAAGATAGCGATTATTTTCAATGCCATTCGCCATTTATCATTAAAAATACGTAACTTCAGTATCCATATTATCCGTGGCGGAGGTCTCCGGCCTCCGCATCACCCTCACACACCATAAACAATCAGATAAACGCTGTCACCGTGTGAACTGACAGATCTCCCATTATTTTATTGAAGTTTCGGATTCAAGAAAAACGGACTATCGCTCGGCTCTGCCGCTTGCCTAAGCAAGAACTTCTAACGACCGAAGAGAGTGATAACTTCTTTAAATTCTATAACTTCTGAGCTTGCGAAAGTTTAATAAAATCCTCACAAACGCAAATAGATTTCCATTCGTTTCGCTTAATCGGATTTTTACACTACCTTTGCATCCGCAACGGTTTGCCTCACTCTCATGGTGCAGGCGATTAAAAGGGAACGGGGTGAGAATCCCCGACTGTCCCGCAGCTGTGAGCCGCCCTTATCACGGGTGCGAACAACACATAGCCACTAAGGAATTTCTCGGGAAGGCGTTCGCATCTGGGCGGCAAGTCAGAAGACCTGCCGAAACATCTTAATTGCCGAATGGGTCGTTCAATGTGCCTCGTGGGTTAGGCGCGAATGACAAAACTGGATAACTGTACATCATCCGTACAAACAAAATGACCGACAGCCATAATTGTGCCCGGACATGGCGCCCGGCTACGCACACCCGTGACGGAAAACTGTAGCCTACGCAGCATCTTACCGATTAATACAGACAACAACATATTTAATATAAACACATAAAAACAACAAAGCGTATGAAGAACTTTACACGTATTTTCTCTACCGTGCTCCTCGCCGGTCTGTTCTCTTCCGCCTCGGCTCAGCAAAATGAGTACACCGACGGCGTGTTCATGCTCAATGAGGGCAGCTATGGCAAAGAGAGAGCCACTATCAACTTCCTCGACAAAGACGGCGACTGGCACTATCGTCTGCCTATCACCATGAACGGCGAGACACGCAAGCTCGGCACCACCGGCTGCTTCGCCACAATCAGCGAAGGCAAGATGTACATTGTCAGCAAGAAAAACCTTTACACACCCTCCGATGACGACCCAACGCTCGTAGTGTGCGACGCCAAGACTCTTGACGGCATCGCCGAAATCAACACCATCAAGGCTTCCGACGGCACAACTGCTGACGGACGCGCCTTCCTCCCCGTGCCCGAACTCAACAAGGGCTACCTCTCCACGACGAACGGCATCTACGCCGTGAGCCTTCAGAACAACTCCGTGCTCTACCTCATCGAGGGCACTGACGGACTCACCAACAACCAGGCGGGCAACATGATCTACCGCGACGGTAAGCTCTACGCCCTCGACCTCCAGCGCGGACTGCTCGTCATCAACACTACTTCTGCTAACGACGATGAGCACGACAAGCTTGAGAAGGCTATCAACAACGAGGGCGACGGCGGCACCTACTGCTCCATCGTGGAGGCTAAGGACGGTTCCATCTGGCTTACTGCCGGCACCACTGCCGGCGCCACTGCCGACCATCTCGTGAAGTTCGACCCGACTACGGAAACCACCGAGAACGTCGCACTGCCCGAAGGCACCTATCAGCCAACCAACAACTGGGGTGCATGGAACCCCGACTGCTTCACGGCTTCCACCACGGAGAACGCTCTCTTCTGGAACGGAGCAACAGGCGCATGGTCGAACGGACAGCACATCTACAAGTACGACATCGACAGCAACACCACAACGCTCCTCCTCGACTTCACAAAGGCTGACGCTCCCCTGCCCTACGTCTACGGAGCTGCCTGCCGCATGAACCCCGACAACGGCTATCTCTACTTGAGCGTCACGATGGGCAGCGCATGGGGCGACGAGAGCGAACTGCGCGTCTACGACCCGTCCGATGCCTCACTGAAGAACAGCTATCCCATGGAGAAGAACTACTGGTTCCCGGAGATGCCCGTGTTCGCACTCAAGAGCACCACTGACGCCATCGCCAACACGGAGGCTTCCGACGCTCACGAGGTGGCACGCTTCACTGTCGACGGCAAACTCATACAGACTCCTCAGAAGGGCCTCAACATCGTGAAGTACTCAGACGGATCGGTGAAGAAGGTCATCGTGAAGTAAAACGCCACACTGATTATCACGACATCATCCAACATTTCGGATGATGCCGCGATAAATGCAACCATTATTCGCAATTGATTATATATCAACTTTCTGATTTACTCTAATGTAAAGATTTAGAGATTTTTTCGCGAAGCTCAAGGAAACTTTGCCGCTTATGGCGGATTAGAAGTTCTTGCTTAGGCAATCGGTAGAACCGAGCGATGGCCAATAGTTAAAAATGGCATTAAATGCTGCCAAAGCAACAAGCCAAGCGCCCCGTAATGGCAAAAGTTTAGAAATTCAGAAACTTTTGCCATTACGGGGCACTTTGTATCAATCATGGCTCCAGCCCTGAATTATGGGCTTATTGGGCTTACACCCTCGCCTTTGCAAAATCCGAAACTTGAAGAATTATTTGCACGAGATTAAAATCTTCACAAAACCTACGTGTAATTCACCATTTTTATGTAAGTTTGCACCATGCTTAAATACAAACGTTTCATTATCTCCACAACGTGGATTCTCGCGCTCCATGCGCTGACACTCGTTTTCCTTTCCGTATTCCGCCTCGTGGAATACGCTGCCCTTCACGGCATGGTGGCAGACAGCACGGCAAGCGTATGGCCCGCCTTCGTGCGCGGAGTGTGGTTCGACAACGTAACGGCGTGCTACATCACCCTCCTGCCTCTTGCAGCCACACTGCTGACAGCGGCTTTCGCGCCAACGCCACGCTGGATGCGCAAAGCCACGGTAGTATGGTATGGCGTGCTTGGCTCCGTGGCATACATGGCGTCGGCTGCCAACATCCCCTATTTCGCCTACTTCTTCAAGAACATCAACGCATCCATCTTCGAATGGTTCTCCTACGCCGGCACGACGGCGGGCATGGTGACGGGGGAGAAATCCTACTTCCTCTACATCGCCCTCTTCTTCGTCTGCGACGCTGCCTACATATATATTATGGTGCGCCTTCGCCGACTGCTCGACACAAGGCTCGCCGACAGCCTGACTTCCGCCTCACAGCAAGAAGGAAAGAGAAGTGGCGCCGTGGCGACCATCGTCAATCTCTCCGCCACCGTGGCACTCGCCATGCTCTGCCTCTTCGGCATACGCGGCCGCACGGGCTACAACCCAATCAAAATATCGCAAGCCTACTACTGCGGCGACTCCTTTCTCAACCAGCTTGGCATCAACCCCGCCTTCAATCTCCTCACGTCGGTACTCGACGACATGCGCAAGGAGAACCGTGAGTTGCATCTCATGCCCTACGCAGAAGCCGTAGCACTCGCGCGTCAAAGCCTCGGCATCACTGGCACGTGCGACTCGCTCCACGTGCTGCGCAGACAGATAAGCAACGCCCCGGCAGCTACAGGCGAGCCAAGAAACGTCGTCGTGATACTCATGGAGTCGATGTCTGCCAATTTCCTCCAAACGTTCGGCAACGACATGCACCTCACGCCAACCCTCGACTCGCTCTATCACCACTCGCTTGCCTTCACCCACTGCTACTCCGCAGGCATACACACCAATCACGGACTGACCGCCTCCCTCTATTCCTTCCCGGCACTCATGTTCCGCAATCTGATGAAGGGTACCGTCACGCCCAGACGCGACGGTCTGCCGACAGTGCTCAAGCAGCACGGCTACCACACGATGTTCTTCATGACGCACGAGGCACAATACGACAACATGAAGGCTTTCTTCGCCACTAACGGCTATGAGGACATCTACTCGCAGGAAGACTATCCGAAATCGGAGGTGGTCAACTCGTTCGGCGTGAGCGACCATTTCCTCTTCTCCTACGCTCTCGGCAAACTCAACGCAGCTGCCACTGGGAGCGTGAACGCCACCAGCAAGACGGAAAAGAAGCCCTTCTTCGCCACCATACTCACCATCAGCAACCATCCGCCCTTCGTCGTCCCCGCATGGTTCAAGCCAAAGTCGAAGGAACCCGACACGCAGATAGTGGAATACGCCGACTGGTCGATAGGCGACTTCCTCCGCAAAGCACAACGTGAGCCATGGTACGACAACACCATATTCGTCGTCATGGCAGACCACGGCAAGATTGTGGGCAAGGTGAGCGGCGAACTGCCAGAGTCCTACAACCACATCCCGCTGCTCATATTCGGCAAGGGCGTGCCAGAAGGACGCATAGACAAACTCGCCCAGCAGATAGACGTCATGCCGACGCTACTCTCACTGCTCGGCATAAGCTACCAATACGACGGATTCGGCATCGACCAAACCAAGCAGGAGCGCCCGCTCGTGTTCTACTCCGCCGACAACCAGATCGTGGCACGCTCCAAGAACCTCTGCTACATCTACAACCCCAAGATGAACCGCTCCTTCTGCTACGCCACAGCCAGCAACGGCTCTCTCAACCCCGTTCCATGGTCGGCACGCTTCGAGCCTCTCAGACGCTACGTGTTCTCCATGATACAGACGGCGCAGTTCATGATAAACAAAGAAAAATAAAAACTCGCGACATGAAAACATCTCTCATCATCTCCACCTACAACAGCCCCGACATGCTGCGTCTGAGCCTCATGAGCGTAGCGGCGCAGACGCGCCTGCCTTTCGAGGTGATTGTGGCTGACGACGGTTCTACAAACGACACGCGCCGCCTCATAGAGAAAGCGGCTGAGGTATTCCCGTGCCCGCTGAAACACGCATGGCAGGAAGACCGCGGCTTCCGCCTCGCCGAGTCGCGCAACAATGCCCTGCGCATGTGTCAGGGCGACTACGTGGTGTTTATCGACGGCGACATCATCATGGAGCCACATTTCATCGCCGACCACGAGCGGATGGCGGAACGCGGATTCTTCGTCATAGGCAGCCGCACGAAACTCTCAAGCAAAGCCTCGGCACGACTTCTCCGCAAGAAGAGCGTCAGCGTACATTGGTACTCGCCGGGAGTGGGCAGCCGCCTCAACGCACTCTATCTGCCCTGCCTCACGCCGCTAACGAAAAATCTCTATGCCTCGCGCAAGGACAAGGGACGCGGCTGCAACATGGCAATGTTCCTCGACGACCTCAAGGCGGTCAACGGCTTCGACTCCGACATGGTCGGCTACGGACTGGAGGACACTGACATCCTCTTGCGCCTTCTCAACTTCGGTCTAAGACGAAAGTTCGCCAAGTTCCAGGCCATAGAGTACCATCTCTATCATAAGGAAAAGGACTTCGCCCCCGACAATCATGCCCTGCTCGCCGCCAACCAAGGCAAGGCACGCTGCCGTAACGGCATCGTGAAGGACGGGAATGTGGAATAGGCATGCTCCAAAGGACAATAACACACAATAATACAATAGCATTAAAGGAAGAAAACCCTACATTTATGAAGGAAGAAAAATCAGGACACGCTACGCTCGACATCGTGGTGCCTGTGTACAACACGGCTTGCTACCTCGAAGAGTGCATAAAGTCGATCGTTGACCAAACCTTCACCGACTGGCATCTCATCATCATCGACGACGGCTCCACCGACGACTCGCCTGCCATCTGCGACCGCTGGGCTGCCGCCGACAGCCGCATCAGCGTCCTGCACAAACCCAACACGGGGCAGGGCGACTGCCGCAATGTGGCGCTCTCCATGTGCTCCGCCGACTACATAGGCTTCGTCGACAGCGACGACTGGATTGAACCAGACATGTATTCCACGCTGATTGCCCTTCTCCAAGAGCAGCAAGGCGACATAGCTATATGCAGCCATGTAAAAGCTTACCCTAAGAATAAAAAGAAAAAGAAGCCCGCGGAGGAGATTGTGGAGGTGATCGACAACACCACTGCCAATCATCTCATCATCAACGGTCATATACAAAGCTACGTTTGGCAAATGGTGTTCAGGCGCGAGTGCATCATCTGCGACATGCCCAACTATAGCTGCTTCGAGGACTACGCCGTACTGCCCCATTGGTTTGAAAAGGCGAAGCGCATCGTCATCACCAACCGCCAGCTCTACAACTACCGTATGCGCGCCAGCAGCGCCGTGCATGAATACAACATAGAGAGGGAGATGGCGTTCATTGAGGCAGAGGAGCAACGCGCCGCTTACTACAAAGGTACGCGCTTCGGCGACGAGATAAAAGTACGCCTGGTGTCGACGTGCATACGCGCGGCGAAGTACATAGCGCGCATGAAAACTCTGAAGCGCACCGAGAAATACCACTACCTCGGCGAAATAAGGCAGCGCCTCGTGGCTATCGACCGGCGCTTCTCCCATAAGCTCAACGCCAAGAACCGCCTTCTCCACTTCCTCCTTATCAATAATCTGCCAGTTTTCATCGCCTATCAGAAGACTGAGACGAAAATCATCGGCGACAAGCACAAGGAGAAGAAAGAAGTGTTCGCCTGACACTCCATCGGAGACAGTCCCCCTTATCAACAAATGTAATACAAACAATACTTTTTGCTTGTCTATTAAGAAATGTTTTGCTAACTTTGCGAATGTAAACAGATTTTTTGTGGGTACTCCGGAAATATATGGCACATATATGAGTGGAAGTGCCACTAAATTAGACTAATTTTTATTAATACAGGTAGTTTCACAACCTAAAAAACAAAAAAACGGTATGAAAAAAAGCTTTATCAAGGCTGCATTAATCAGCACAATGGCATTTCTGTGTGTAGGCAACGTTTCTGCCCAACAGAAGGAGAACATTTTCGGTTTGGGCAACCGCGTGGGCATCGGCGTAGGCTATGGTACGGAGGGTCTCGGATTCGACGTTGCCGTGCCTCTTACTAAATACGTGCAGGTACGCGCCGGCATCAACATCTTCCCAAACATCAAGTTCCACGAGAACACCAGCATCGAATATTCCGACGAGGATTTCAACGGCAACACCCCCAGCGGCGATGTGCGCCTTGACGCCAAGTTCGGCAGAACCTACGGCGACCTGAAGGTAGACTGCTATCCGTTCGGCAACAGCAGCTCATTCTTCGTCACGGCAGGCCTGTCCTTCGGCGGCAGCGACCTTTTGAAAATCAAGGGCCACAGCGACGAGATTGCTCAGTATGGCGCAATGGCAAAGAACTACGGAGTGAACATCGGCGACTACGACATCCCGTTCGACAACAACGGCGACATCAACGGCGGCGTAAAAGTGAAGAACGTGCGTCCATACCTCGGCCTCGGCTTCGGCAGACTGATACCGAAGAAGCGCGTGGGCTTCCGCTTCGAGCTCGGAGCACAGTTCCAGGGCAAACCGAAGGTCTACTACATGGACAACGGCAATGAAATCGACGCGCTCGACAAGTATAAAGACAACATCGACGATGGCACCAAGGACGACATCTCAAAGGTGATGGACTGGCTGAGAGTGTATCCCGTACTGAAGTTCTCCATCCGCGGTCGTATCCTCTAACAGAACATCAAACATCCTACCATACTGCATCACATAACGGCAAACACTTCTATAATGAAGTGTTTGCCGTTTTGCTTTGTCAGACTGTCGGCAGACGGGAACATGCCGCTCCTATTTAAAATAATTATGCTCCATATATACAAAAATAATTATGCTTCATATATACATCTTTATAAGGGAAAAATCGTAACTTTGCATATAGAGAGTATAATGCTGCACAAGAGTATAACGCTGCACATAAAAAACAAGAAAACAAAATAACGACAATGGAATACAATTTCAGAGAGATTGAAAAGAAATGGCAGAGCCAGTGGGTGAAGGACAAGACCTATCACACCACCGAAGACCCTGCAAAGAAGAAGTTCTACGTGCTCAACATGTTCCCCTATCCGTCGGGAGCGGGCCTGCACGTTGGCCATCCGCTCGGATATATAGCGTCAGACATCTACGCACGCTTCAAGCGCCTTGAGGGCTACAACGTCCTCAACCCTATGGGTTACGACGCCTACGGACTGCCTGCCGAGCAGTATGCCATACAGACCGGACAGCACCCGGAAGTGACTACCGTGGCAAACATCGCACGCTATCGCCAGCAGCTCGACAACATCGGCTTCTCCTTCGACTGGGACCGCGAGGTGCGCACGTGCGACCCGAAATACTACCATTGGACGCAATGGGCGTTTGAGAAGATGTTCTCCTCGTTCTTCTGCAACTCCTGCCAGAAGGCACAACCCATAGAGAAACTCGTCGAGCATTTCAACGAGAAGGGCACTGAGGGACTGAACGTTGCCGAAAGCGAGCATCTGGAGTTCACAGCCGACGAATGGCGCGCCATGAGCGACGTGGAGAAGCAGAAGACGCTCATGAACTACCGCATCGCTTACCTCGGCGAGACAATGGTCAACTGGTGTCCGGGGCTGGGCACGGTGCTTGCCAACGACGAGGTGGTGAACGGCGTGAGCGAGCGCGGCGGCTACCCCGTAGTGCAGAAGAAGATGCAGCAGTGGTGTCTGCGCACAAGTGCCTACTCGCAGCGACTGCTCGACGGACTGGAGACCGTCGACTGGAGCGACTCCATCAAGGAGACGCAGAAGAACTGGATTGGTCGCTCCGAGGGTACGGAGATGCAGTTCAAGGTGGCTGGTCAGGACTTCGACTTCACCATCTTCACCACTCGTGCCGACACCATCTTCGGCGTCACATTCATGGTGCTCGCACCTGAAAGCGAACTCGTGGAGAAGCTCACCACAGCAGAGCAGAAGCCTGCCGTGGAGGAATACCTCGCCTACGTGAAGAAGCGCACGGAGCTCGACCGCATGGCCAACCACACCGTGACGGGCGTGTTCTCCGGCTCCTATGCCGTCAATCCGTTTACTGGAGAGAACATTCCTATCTGGATTTCAGAATACGTGCTCGCAGGCTACGGCACGGGCGCCATCATGGCAGTGCCTGCCCACGACTCGCGCGACTACGCTTTCGCCAAGCACTTCAACCTTCCCATCATACCGCTCATCGAGGGCGCTGACGTCTCGGAGCAGAGCTTCGACGCCAAGGAGGGCACCGTGCAGAACTCACCGATGGAGGGCAAGCAGACCCTCGACGGATTCTCTCTCAATGGTTTGAGCGTGAAGGAAGCCATCGCCAAGACGAAGAAGTTCGTGACGGAGAAGGGTATGGGACGCGTGAAGGTCAACTATCGCCTGCGCGACGCCATCTTCTCACGCCAGCGCTACTGGGGCGAGCCGTTCCCTGTCTACTACAAGGACGGAATGCCACAGATGGTGCCGGAAGACTGCCTGCCGCTTGAACTTCCCGAGATTGAGACCTATAAGCCGACAGAAAGCGGCGAGCCGCCATTGGGACGCGCAAAGAAATGGGCATGGGACGCAGAGAAGCGCGAGGTGGTAGACAAGAGTCTCGTCGACAACCAGACGGTCTTCCCGCTTGAGCTCAACACTATGCCGGGCTTCGCAGGCTCCTCAGCCTACTATCTGCGCTACATGGACCCGCACGACGACAAGCAACTCGTGTCGAAGGAGGCCGACGAGTACTGGCAGAACGTGGACCTCTACGTAGGAGGCTGCGAGCACGCCACCGGCCACCTCATCTACTCGCGCTTCTGGAACAAGTTCCTCTTCGACCTCGGCGTGAGCTGCAAGGAAGAGCCGTTCCAGAAACTCGTCAACCAGGGCATGATTCAGGGACGCTCCAACTTCGTCTACCGCATCAACAGCGACGACCACTCGAAGGCTCCCGTCTTCGTCAGCGCCGGTCTGAAGAAGCAGTATGACGTGACGCCCATACACGTCGACGTGAACATCGTCAGCGCCGACGTGCTCGACATCGAGGCGTTCAAGAAGTGGCGCCCGGAATACGAGAACGCTGAGTTCATCCTTGAAGACGGCAAGTACGTCTGCGGCTGGGCTGTTGAGAAGATGTCGAAGTCGATGTTCAACGTTGTCAACCCCGACATGATCGTCGAGAAGTACGGTGCCGACACGCTCCGTCTCTACGAGATGTTCCTCGGCCCGGTGGAGGCAAGCAAGCCTTGGGACACCAACGGCATCGACGGCTGCTTCCGCTTCCTGAAGAAATTCTGGGCTCTGTTCTACGAGAACCGCTCCGGCGAGTTCCTCCCCTCCGACGTCGCTCCGTCGGCTGAGAACCTCAAGACGCTCCATAAGCTCATCAAGAAGGTGACGGAGGACATCGAGCACTTCTCCTACAACACCAGCGTCTCGGCATTCATGATTGCCGTGGGCGAACTGGCGCAGCAGAAATGCCGCTCAAAGGCAGTGCTGGAGCAGCTCGTTGTGCTCATCGCACCGTTCGCGCCCCACATCGCCGAGGAACTCTGGCACACGCTCGGCAATGCCACTACCGTCTGCGACGCCCAGTGGCCGAAGTACGAGGAGAAGTATCTCGTGGAGAGCGAGATGCAGCTCACTATCTCATTCAACGGCAAGGCGCGCTTCCAGAAGAAGTTCCCTGCCGACGCCACCAACGACGCCATACAGCAGGCTGTGCTCGCCGACGAGCAAAGCAAGAAGTACATCGGCGAGAAGAATGTCGTGAAGGTGATCGTCGTGCCGAAGAAGATCGTGAACGTAGTAATAAAATAACAACCACCAAAACCACTGATAATCCATGACCATCAATCATCAACTAATATGGACCGAGGCGAAGGACTACATCTTCATCACCCTCGGTATGCTGCTCTACACGTTCGGCTTCACGGTGTTTCTGATGCCCTACGAGATAGTGACGGGCGGAGTGACGGGTATCTCGGCTATAGTCTTCTATGCGACTAAGGTTCCCATCAACTACACCTACTTCATCATCAACGCCTCGCTGCTTGCAGTGGCGCTGAAGGTGCTGGGGTTCAAGTTCATGGTGAAAACCATCTACGCCATTCTCATCCTCGACATTTTCCTATGGGCAGCCCTGAAGTTGATGACCGGTCCTGACGGCAATCTCATACAGGTGCTCGGGCCGGGGCAGGAGTTCATGTCGCTCATCATCGGCTGCATGATAACCGGCACGTCGCTCGCCATCGTCTTCCTCAACAACGGCTCGACGGGCGGCACCGACATCATCGCTGCCGTGGTGAACAAATACCACGACTTCTCGCTCGGCACCGTGCTCATCATGGTGGACCTCTGCATCATCGGCTCCTGCCTCTTCATCCCGCAGTTTGGCGACGAGCTGCAGCGCTGCCACAAGGTGGTGTTCGGTCTGTGCACGATGGCCATCGAGTGCTTCATGCTCGACTACGTGATGAACGCTCGCCGCGAGTCGGTGCAGTTCATGATTTTCTCCCACAAATATGAGGAGATAGCACGCGCCATAACGAAGAAGACCGACCACACGCTGACCATTCTCGACGGCCACGGCTGGTACTCTGGAAAGGAGATGAAGGTGATTTGTCTGCTTGCGAAGAAGCGCGAGTCGGTGCTCATCTTCCGTCTGATAAAGATGATCGACCCGCGTGCCTTCGTCTCGCAGAGCAGCGTCATCGGCGTGTACGGCGAGGGATTCGACCAGATAAAGGTGAAGGTGAAAAAAGAAAAGGAAAAGGAAGAAAATGAAAATAGTATTCGCAACCAACAACTCCCACAAGCTTGACGAGATACGCTCCATTCTCGGTGCGCGTTTCGAGGTGCTGTCGCTGAGCGACATCGGCTGCCATGCCGACATCCCCGAGACAGCCAACACGCTTGAGGGCAACGCCATACTGAAGGCACGCTACATCGTAGACAACTTCGGCTACGACTGCTTCGCCGACGACACGGGGCTTGAGGTGGCAGCTCTCGGCGGTGAGCCGGGCGTCCACTCGGCACGCTACGCCGAGGGCACCGACCACGACTCGGAGGCCAACATGCAGAAGCTCCTACGCCGTCTCGACGGCAAGGACGACCGCCGTGCACAGTTTCGCACGGTCATCGCTCTCGCCCGCAAGGAGGACATCGCCGACTATACGCTCTTCGAGGGCGTCGTGCGTGGCTCCATCGCCACGGAGAAGCACGGCACGGAGGGCTTCGGCTACGACCCCATCTTCATCCCCGAAGGCTACGGGGAGTCGTTTGCACAGCTCGGCATGGACGTGAAGAACGGCATCTCCCACCGCGCACGCGCCGTGGAGAAACTCGCGAAATATCTTGGATAAACATATAGCGGCGGACTTTCGTCCGCCGCTATATGTTTTTTTTTAGCACCCTTTGTGCGTCATGATGTCGAGCACCATTTCGTCGGTGCGGTTCATTGCCTCGGCACCGATGCTCGTTAGATTGCGTATGGAGCGGTCAACATCGTTGTCGATGATGCCCTCCACGGAGCTTACACACTTGCCCTCCATTGAGAGCAGCGCGGAAAGCAGCGCAGTCGACACGCCCGACGATATTTTCAGCGCACACGACGGCTTTGCCCCGTCGCATATCATTCCCGTAATGTTGGCAATCATGTTCTTCACAGCTGAACAGATGCGCTGGTAGTCGCCGCCCATGAGATAGGTGATGCCGCAGCTGGAGCCGATGCTCGCCACGACACATCCGCAGAGGGCGGAGAGCTTGCCGAGGTTCTGCTTGATGTAGATGGCTGTGAGGTGGCTGAGGGTGAGGGCGCGTATGAGCTCCTCCTCCGTGTTCTCGTTCTCCTCGGCGTAGACGGCGACGGGGTTGGTGGCGCAGATGCCCTGATTGCCCGAGCCAGAATTGCTCATGACGGGAATCATTGCGCCGCCCATACGGGCGTCGGTGGCGAGGGCGGTCTTCGAGATGATGTGGGAGAAGATGGAGTTGCCGAAGATGCCGTGGCTCAGCGGGCGGTCGATGGTCTTGCCGAGACAGTGGCCGTAGTTGCCCTTCTTCGACTCCTCGGCAGCACGCAGGTTGTAGTCGCGCGTCTTGAGGATGAAGCAAATCTCGTCGACGGGCGTCGTCATGGCGAAGTCGTAGACGAGGCGCATGCTGAGACGTATGTCCTCGTCGGCAGCTTCAGCGCCGGAGGGCTTGCGGGCGTCGAGAAGAACGGTGCCGTCTTTCTCGGCGTAGACGAAATTGGTGTGGGCGTGGGCGATGACGGCAGTGGCCTCGTGTCCGCCTGCCTCGCACGTTATCTCTACATAGAGTTTCTCCTTTATTCCTTCCTTCAGCTTTATGTCGATGTGGTCGGCGGCGATGTACTGCTTGCCATCCTCCAGCGTCTTTGGCGTGAGGTCTTTGATTACCTCCAGTCCATACTCCGACTTGCCCACAATCGCGCCCAGCGCGATGGCTATCGGCAGACCAATCATTCTCGTGCCGGGAATGCCGACGCCCATGGCGTTTTTGAGGATGTTGGCAGAGAGCTGCGCTTTTATTCTTTCCGGACGGCAGCCGAGAAGCTCCGTGGCACGCGCCACGCAGAGGGCGACACACATTGGCTCTGTGCAGCCGACGGCTGGCACCACCTCACGATTGATGAGGTCGATTATCTGTTTGCGTATGTTGTTGTCAAGCATTACTGTGGTTCTTACATATTAAGTTTACTTTGCAAAAGTACTAAAAATCCACGAGTATAGGATGCTTTTGGGCATAGAAAAAAGAATATTACAGCCAGTCGCCTAAGAAGGAAACGCCAATACCAGCATCGTTTCCGTTAGAAACCAACTCCTCGTCCTTTATTATTTGAATTGTATACATTCCAATACCTACGACAGGATATTCATGTACTATATTTTGCCAATAGTCTTCAAATTTTTTATTCGGTCCTGTTTCTCTATGAAAGTCAAAAACAAATCTCCATTGTTGACTGCCAATGGTACAACTATATTCATCTTTAGCAGATTCTATAAAGTATTCATACCTGGTCAATGTAGGCGCTGCGGTTGAAACCCATCTTCTTATTATGTAATTGGATTTTATGACGACAGTATCAAGGCTGTTTTCCAAGGCATCCTTGTCAGTTTGACTGTCAACCAAGAAAGAAAGCAATTTTACCGGGATATGGAAACTAACTTCCTTGGCATTGTGGTCACTGAACTCTGTGTATCCTACACCTAATGTATCATCTTTAAACTCCCCACTACCTATAGGATCTTTTCTTACGAGAAAACTTTCATATTTGCCAGCATGGCTGTCATACAACTCCGCAGAGTCTATTTTTTCAGGATACCCATAAGGAATATCTGTTGGTATGTAAGTTTGATGCCCTGGATTGTAGCAACCAACTACAAGAGGAAGACACATTAGCATCACGATAATTCTTACACTAAATTTCATACGTAAATAATATTAATTATACATTATAGATATTTATTCGCAATCAACTCATACAAACGGCGAAATAAACAATAACATTGCCTCTATCATCGTTAATATAAAGTCATTTAGCCTCAAAAACAACAGGTTTGTCTTTCTCTGCCACAATATATCCTTGATGATATGTTGACAGCCCATTTTCGTCGCCAGTATGTGTTATGCCGATAATGACGAGTCCTGCCTTTGGTAATACCAATCTGCCAGAACTCTCACTTATAATGAGATCTGCTTCTGGATACGGTATAACCTTCGCATACTTGCCATTACATTTAACAACACCTGTCTGATAGCGTGTTTTTCCATTCTCGTCGCCTTTGTGTTGCCTGCCGGTAATAACACGAGACTCTTTATGTGGAGCGTCCGCGTTTATGGAAATAAAGAAATCAGCAGAGTCACTTTGACAGTGCCATTCGCTCCATTGTAAGTCATCGATGGTTATCTCATAATTTCCAATAATCTTCCAATCAGCAGTAATTGGCATAAGATGAGAATATATGTATTGAGTTGTACCATTTTCATCTCCGCAATGGAGTCTTCCTGTCATAACTGTATTTGAAGGGCACAAGAAAGACGACACACTTTCCTTCATAGAAGGACTTGCATGCTTTTCCCCTGGAATTATCATTGTTCCCGAAGGAGCATGGTCACCAGGTTTAAAAATGCATCTCGCTTCAGAAAAATAATAATATGTATTGCCATTCTCATCACCAGCATGATGTCTTCCCGTCATAAAGCGATTGTCATCAGCCACCACCCAATTTGCCTTGGATTCCTTAACATTGCCAGTTGCTATACGATTGATTGCCGTAACTTCGTTCCCATTGAATTTTATTATGGCTGTAGCATACTTCGTATATCCACCCTCGTCTCCCTCATGCTGACGACCCACAATAAAACGATTCCCAGGTGCGTCAAATCCTGCACCCGAGGATTCCTTGAAGCTAGAACTCCACTGCACATTCTCAACTTTTACTTCTCCATGCACCTGCACGCCACCTTCATCGTATGCAGCTATTGTGCAGTATTCATACGCAGTCTTTCCATTCTCGTCGCCATAATGGTATCTTCCTGTCATAACTGTGTTCGAAGGACAAAGGAAATAGCTGTCTTTTTCCTTGAAGGTGCTTGTTCGCGTCCTTTGGTGTGGACGCAGATAAATCATTTTGTCCATAAGATACAACGTCTTAAATTAATATTAAATCAATCCACTCATTGGAAAAGAGCAAAAGAACTGACTATATATGTTTTGACTCCGCAAATATAATAAAAACGACCGAATGTTGTATGCTTTGGGGCATAGAAAAAAAGGTGTGTGCTTCCTTTCTCATTGCTATGTTTCTAAAGTGGCGCTTTAGAAAAGCGCATCCAATATAAAACGTCAATAGAGGCAACAGTGACAACTTGAAAAGCCGTTGTCTCTATTGCCTCTATTGACGTTATCTTATTTATTATCAGATGGTTTACGCGTCTTTTTTACTTCTCGCGCTCGGCGTAAGTGTCGAGACCCGTCTGGAGGAACTTCATGTATTCCGAGATGTCCTCGTCGTAGGAGCGGCTGCCCGTGAGCGGCATACCGTTGTTGTCGAGAAGGATGTACATCGGCTGCGTGTTGGAGCCGAACTTGTGGCGCTGCAGATAGCTCCACTTGTCGCCGACGGTGCGCAGGGTGCGTGTTGTGCCGTCAGTGTCGGTGACGGTCATCTGCTCGGGGAGCGGAGTCTTGTCGTCGACGTAGAGGGAGATGAGCACGTACTTCTGATTGAGCATGTCGGCTACCTTGGCGTCTGTCCATACGGCAGCCTCCATCTTGCGGCAGTTGACGCAGCCGAAGCCCGTGAAGTCAACCATCACCGGCTTGCCCTCAAGACGGGCGGCAGCCATGCCAGCCTCGTAGTCCTTGAAGCGCGGGTGAACCTCATTCTTGTAGAGGTTGAAGTCCTGCGTGTTCATAGGCGGAGCGAAGGCGGAGACAGCCTTCAGCGGAGCACCCCATAGGCCAGGCACCATGTAGAAGGCGAAGGCCAGGGAGAAGAGGGCGAGGAAGAACTGCGGCACGTTGGTGCGGCGTCCCTCGTCGTCGTGAGGGAAATTGAAGATGCCGAGGAGATAGAGTCCGAGGAGCGTGAAGATGGCTATCCAGAGGGCGAGGAATGTCTCGCGGTCGAGGAGGTGCCAGCCGTAGGCGAGGTCGGCAACAGAGAGGAACTTCAGGGCGAACGCCAGCTCTATGAAGCCGAGCACCACCTTGAGCACGTTCATCCATCCGCCCGACTTCGGAGCCGACTTCAGGAGTGTCGGGAACATGGCGAAGAGGGCGAAGGGCACGGCAAGAGCGATGGCGAAGCCGAGCATTCCCACCGTCGGTGCGACGATGCTGCCCTCAGAAGCGACAGCAACGAGCAGGAAGCCGATGATCGGACCGGTGCAGGAGAAGCTGACGAGCGAGAGCGTGAACGCCATGAGGAAGATGCTGAGCACGCCAGTGGTCTCCTCTGACTTCTGGTCCATCTTGTTGCTCCACGATGACGGCAACGTTATCTCGAACGCGCCGAAGAACGATGCGGCGAAGATGACGAGCAGCAGGCAGAAGAGGATGTTGAAGATGGCGTTGGTGGAGAGGGCGTTGAGCGCGCTCGCACCGAAGAGCATCGACACTACGAGGCCGAGGGCAACGTAGATGACAACGATGCTCACACCGTAGATGATGGCCTCACGGATGGCCTTGCGGCGATCCTTGTTGCGCTTGAGGAAGAAGCTGACGGTCATCGGGATTATCGGCCACACGCAGGGAGTGAAAAGGGCGAGGAATCCGCCCACGATGCCTGCGAGGAAGATGTAGAGCAAGGAGTTGCTCACGGGGGTGTCGTATTTGTTGAGCTGGTCGATGACGGGAGTCCAGAGCTTCGCTATCTCCGACTTGTCGAGATTGGCTGCTACGGCAGCCGTGTCGGCGCTTGCCGTGTCGGCAGGAGCGGCGACGGCAGAGTCGGCGGCTGCAGAAGCGTCCTCCTTTGCCTCTTCCTCGGCGGCTTCCCCGTCAACGGCGGGCGACTTGCCCTGCTTATGAAGCTCAACGGTCGTCGGCGGCATGCACATCTCTTCGTTGCAGGCGCCGAACTCAAGGTAGCACTTTATGGTGTAGTTGGGTTTGGTGAACTTCACTTTCTGCACGAACTGCACGGAGTTCTCGAAATAGCGGAGCTTCATGCCGAACATGGGGTCCATTTCCGAAATCTCATGGCCGCGCGGCGTGAGCTTGCCGACGAGCTCCACGCCGTCCTTCTTGTCGACATGGAAGGATGCCTCAATGGGGCCGTCGCTGCCGAGATTGGTGGAGTAGACGTGCCAGCCTTTCTGAATCTTGCCGGTGAAAACAATCTCGCCCTCGGCGGTCTTGCCGGTCTTGAGCTGCGAAGTGAACTTTACGGGGTTTGCCATCTGCGCGTTGCAAAACATCGCAACGAGAAGCAGAAGAGCAATGGTCATCGCTTTTTTCATAATTGTCTGTTAGGATATACTGAATGATTTTGTAATTGTACTCCCACCGGGAATCGAACCCGGATCAAAGGTTTAGGAAACCTCCGTTCTATCCGTTGAACTACAGGAGCCCATTTCTTTTTATCGTGAGTTGTTTTTAAATAAACATTTGCCTGCCAATATATTTAAGCTTGCCGCAGAAAAGAGCATTTAGAATGTCGTATGCCCACAGAGCCATAGGCCGCATTGCTGGAATAGTGACGATATGGCAGTTTTGGCATAAGATTTTGCAAAATTATTAATTTTTCCCGAATTGCCGAAATAAAACTGTAACTTTTAAGGCTTGGCTGCTCAACTTTTGGAATGTTGCGGAGTGTTTTCGCGGTTTTGCCAAGTAGCATTGTAATGAAATGGCGGCAGATTGCGAATGAGACGTGTGTCCGATTGACGAATCGGACACCCTTCGTTTTTTGTCATTCCGTCAATTGCGTGGTGTCGCATTTGTCGTTATGTAAATATCTCTCATGCTACTCACAGAAAAACTTTTCCCCAACTTGCTTTTGCTGCAACATTAAACTAACTTTGTACATACCTAATACATATAATCTTTTGACTTTTTTATTAACTAAAACCATAATACAATGATTCACAACAACTACCTTTCGAGGGGCTCAACAGCCCATCGGCAACCGCCGCCCGCAATGTGGTGGCAGTGGCTAACCGTGATGTTGGTGTTATTGCTTTGCGGCCACGGCTCCGCAATGGCGACGACAGCCACGTCGCAAGACATCAAGTTCAGCAACGCACAACTCCATCTGACCAACGGCGTCATGACCGTCACGATTCCTTTCTACGACACTGACGGAAAGGACGAAGGCTTGCCCGACTCCGGCAGCAAATACCATTCGGTGCTGAAGATTGACGGCACGGAGGTGTTGCAGTTCAAGTCGTGGCGAGAGCCTGGCAAACCGCAGGCAGATGACAACTGGTTTTGGCTTGAGACAAGACTTCTCAATTCTTCCAAAACCAACCGCGTGACGGTACGCCAGAACTGGGGTGAAGCGAAAGACGTATTGATCGGCTCTAACTACACTCGCTCAGAACATCCTAAAGACGGAAGTTCGGCTTCTGCCGTGTACACGATTTATCTCTCCGAGGCTACAATGAAAAAAGCTGCCAACGGAGGAGTAAACGTGGAAGTAAATTTGACGTTTGACAAAAACGAGGACAACAGCGACGTGAAAGTTAGCAACTCGCAGACTTTCACCTTCAACTATCCCTCTTTCCCGTCGGCAAGCTACGCCTTCTCTTCCACACCGGGCTACTACGACGTTACGTTCTCCGGCACCTCCGGCGACAGTTACACCATCCAGGACGAGGTGCATAAAGTAACAAGAAACGTATCCATTGACAATCAGAACTGCTCTGAACTTATACAGACAACTGAAAATGAGAACGGACGCATAAAAATCGAATACAGGAAGAAATACAACGAATACATCACGTTGTCAGAAATTCTCTCCTTGAGAACTCTTCCTGCCTATCAGCAGGCTGTGGACTTCAGCGCACGGCTCAATGCCAACTGCCAGGTGGAACTGACATGGCGGAGCACGCAGACAAACGGAACCGAATACATTGGCAACGATGAATATGAGATAGAACGCAGTACCGACCCAAGTTTCTCCACGGTGAAGACCATTGGCTCCGTGAAATACGAGAAGTCGAAAAGCTATTCACTGGTTGACGACGTGAGCGAGGACAATTATGACGGCGTCTATTACTACCGCATCCGCCGCACTGCCGCCAAGAGCAAGTGGGGATGGGGCGTTTGCCAAACAACATCAGTAGGCGTGCAAACGGTGCATAAGTTCATTAGAAGCGCCAAAGCGGAAATGGCGGGCGACAATCGCGTGGCCATCACATGGACATGGAACAACGGAAATGTCTACACGAAGAATTCACGCGTGTTGCTCACACGCTTCAACGGCAACAAGGGTACATCCTTCACTTATGAAATTCCTGCCGACAGCGTGAAGAACTGCCACTACGAGGAAGAACTGAAGACCTCCTGCGACGTCTATTCCTACGCCATCGCCGTGGTACCGGGCAACTCGCAGTTTAAGCAGCAGGAAGCCATCGAGGCTGTGTCTTCCTCTCCTCTTTATATAGCAAGAGTAGGACAGGTGACGTCGTTCGCTGCCTCAAAAGGCTACTTCTCCGACCATGTGGAACTCGAATGGACGTCCGACGGACTGCCCATCGACGTGTTTGCCATCAAGGCACGCGAGTACGGCAGCTCGGACGAGTTCAAGCAGATTGAGCAGGTGGAGGCCAACGTGGCTTCTAAGGAATACTCTTATTCGGACAAGAAGTCGATACCCGGCATTGTCTACGAATACCAGATTGTCGCCACGACGAAATGCGGCGACGAGACTTTGGAGCGACTGTTCGCAAAGAGCGACGTAGGCTTCTGCACCCCTACGGGCGACATCTACGGCCGCGTGACGTTTGAGAACGGGCAGGCGGTGCCAAATGTGGAGGTGCGCGCGGAAGCCACTGACGGCTCCGGCGTGAAAGGCAAGGCGTACAAATTCAACGGCAAGGCGTCGCTCGTCGTCGACAACAGCGACTTGCTTAACGACGCCACAAAAGCCGTGACTATCGAAGCATGGGTGAAGCCCGACAAGAATAAGAACGGCAACGTGCCACACATCATCGAGAAGCATGGCACGTATGACCTCACGTACTCTGACGGAAAGATAAAGTTCTTCGCTGGTTCAGAAAATCTCGTTACCTCAAAGTCGAAGTTCTCCGACTTCTCCTCGCCTTACGTGCATGTGGCTGCCGTGATGGACACCGACTCATTATACATATACCTTAACGGAAAGCTTGATGCCAAGGCTGCCGTCACGGCGGGCGTTACGCCGGGAAGCCACGAAGTGAGCATTGGCAAGAACTTCGAAGGTGCCATCGACGAGGTGCGCCTCTGGAATGTGGCACGCGACAGCGTTTCCATAAAGCGCGACTACAACCGCCATCTCATCGGCAACGAGGACGGGCTCATCGCCTACTATCCCTTCGACTACTCCGTCGACAGCGCCTTCTACGACATCTCGTACAAGGGCAATAAGTACAACATGAACCACGGGCACGTCGTTAAAGGCGCAACGCTGACAAGCGACGAAGTGCCGACAAACGACCAGCTCGGCTACCGCTCCTACACTGCCACCGACGGTTCCTACTCGCTCCGCTCGCTGCCCTACATGGGCAACGGCACTACTTACATGATTGTTCCGCGACTCAGCATCCACCAGTTTGAGTCGGAGAAGGAGCTGCGCCTGCTCAACGCGCAGTCGCAGAGCCACACCGTGAACTTCACGGACAAGTCGTCGTTCAACATCTCCGGAAAGATCGTCTACAAGGGCGGCAACGTTCCAGTTGAAGGAGTGTCGTTCAATGTCGACGGCGTAACCGTCATGGACAGCAAGAACAACATCGTGAAGACAAAGGCGGACGGCACGTTCACTATCAATGTGCCCGTAGGTCTGCACGAGGTGAAGGCGGTGCTCGCCAACCATAAGTTTGAGAACGAAGGCAAGATTACCAACAGCGACGGCACCGACCGCAACTATCAGGACGACGACTCTGGCATCGAACTCTTCGACATCACCACCGTGCGCTACATCGGACGCGTCGCTGGAGGAGCGAAGCAGGAGGAATATGTCGTCGGACACTCGCTCTCGCGCAACAACCTCGCCGACAGCGTGAGCATCGAACTGACCTACCAGAACGATGCTTACACCATGACACAGCAAAAGCATGAGACTACTCTCTCCCACTACAAGGGCGCATACGTCGACCAGCAGAAGAGCAACCGCGTGGCTTACGAGGGCAACAAGATTATCATCTACCCCAACGCAGAGACGGGCGAGTTCTTCGCCGACCTCATCCCGGAGAACTACAAGATCAACGTCATTGTGCCGGGCCACGACGACATCCCGGGCAGCGGAGAGGAAATAAACCTCAAGAATGCCTTTGCCGTGCAATCGAGCGTCAACAGCTACACCGACTCAGTGACTGTTGCCGGCAAGTACATAGAGCGCAACGACACCGTCACCTACAACAAGCAGCAGCTCTTCATAAAGCGCTACACGCCTTCTATCCTCGTGGAGGAGATTGCAGGCGGCAGCAAGCAGAACTTCTTCGGAAAGAAGGAGTTTGAGGTGAGCACGCTCGACGGTTCGAAGAGCGTGAAGATTCCGACCTACGACGAGACAACGGGCAAGTACACGTTCGGCGTGCCCGTCTACGAGCAGGGACAGAAGGTGACGTATGCCATCACTTCTGCCGAGGTCTACAAGTACAAAACGGCTGAGGGACGCGACAAGGAAGGCGCCAAGGCCGATGTGGTGCCGACACCAAACGCCACTCTCTCCTTCTCACGCGGCGATCTCGCCTACGGCGCGCAGGACGACATCACCACCGACAGCAACGGCTATGCCGAGTGGACGTTCCAGGTGAACAACCCGGAGATGACTTCCGCCGTGCGCTCTGCCTCCATTGACATGACCTACACGACAAGCGGCGGCACTACCTCCACGTCCATCAACTGGACTGGCGGATTTACTGGCAACGGCGAGAGCAAGGCTATAGTCGTCGGAGCAAAAGCCATGGGAGCTGACTTCATCACGCAGGGACCCGACAAGGTGCTCTTCGTGCTGCGCGACCCGCCGGGCAGCAACTCCTACTCTTATCTTGAAAAGGGCGTCAGCATCACGACCACAAGCACCTACGACGGCAGCGTCTCCAACGAGGGCACGCTCAACAACGAGGCAAAGGTGGGCGCCAACACCATCACTTTCGCGGGTCTCGGCGCCGGCGTCATATACGAAAACGACATAAAGAACGAGTATTCTTTCGGAGCCACCCACAGCGAAACTATCGGAGGCACCTCCTCTGACGTGAAGAACATGACCACGACAACGCGCTTCGAAACAAGTAGCGACCCGGCGTACGTCGGCGCCAACGGCGACCTCTACGTGGGCTTCTCCACGAACATCGGCATCGGCAGGACGGAGAACGTGGCTCTCGTCTCGCGCGACATGTACAACTCCATGCCGTCGAAATACGAGCCTTACGCCAACTTCAGCACTTCCGACTTCCTTCTCGTGAAGGCGAACGGTGTCAACATGTCGCAGAGCTACGCCACGATGTTCACCTACACCCAGGCACGCATCGAAAACCAAATCCTTCCGAAACTCGAGGAACTGCGCGACTCCATGTTGCTGCAGCCCGCGGACGGTACTGACTATCAGGCGATAGCCAACAACACGAAGAAGGCTGTGTACGTGTCGAAGCTTGCTAAGGACGATGCCAACTTCGGAAAGAGCAACTCCGACAAGGCGTTCGGCAACACCGCCAACCTCGACCCCTTCGACGGACGAAGCTACAAGGTCTACTTCCCCAGCGGAACGAAACTGCAAACCGATACCATCCTCACGCTCAACCAGTCGATTGACAACTGGAAAAAGCAGCTCGCGCTCAACGAGGAGCAGAAGGTGAAGGCGGAGCTTATGCAAAACCACTCGTTTGACGGAGGCTCCGGCTACGAATACTCCGAGGAATACTCCACGATGCGCTCCGAGACGTCACGCTTCTCGATAGCAGTCGGCGGACAATTCTCAACCAACGTGGGATGGACACTCAACGGCACGGGCATGGTGCTCAATATCGAAGAGAAATTCGTCACTGAGCACGGCGGCGAATTCTCCAGCGAGGAGGAGGCACGCCACTGCAAGGGCTTCGTTCTTGCCGAGAACGGCGACGACTACATCAGCGTCGACGTGTGCCGCGAGGCTGGCTACCGCCAAAACGACCAGTACGTGAGCTACAAGGACATGGCTGACAATCAGCAGCCCTTCTCCACGTTTATCTTCAAGACCAAGGGTGGAGCCACAGCATGTCCTTACGAGGGCGAGTACAAAACACGCTACTTCGAACCCGACCGCCACGTCATCGACATGGCCACCGTACAGCGCGAAGTGCCGGAGATTACAGTGGAGAAAGACTTCATTGAGAATGTGCCGTCGGGCAAGTCGGCTTATTTCACACTCTATCTGCGCAACGCTTCCGAGTCGCAGGACGACAACTGGTACAACCTCGTCATCGACAACGCAAGCAATCCCAACGGTGCACAGCTCTTCATCGACGGATCGGCAATCGGCAACGGACTCGCTCTGCTCGTGCCTGCGGGCGGAACGCTTGTAAAGACGCTGGAGGTGAGAAAGGGCTCGGTGATGAACTACGACAACCTCAGGCTCTTCCTCCAGTCGCAATGCCAGTGTGACCCCACCGACTTCCTCGGCGACATCTACGACGACGTGACGTTCAGCGTTCACTTCACGCCATCCGCCACCGACGTCAACCTGAAGAAGCCGTCCGACAACTGGACGTACAACACGAAACTTCCCGTGGCAGACGTGGAAGGAGTGGAGAAGCACTACATGGATGTCGTTATCGACGGATTTGACGTCAACTACGACAATTTCAACCGTATCATGCTGCAATACAAGCCGTCGTCGGGCTCCGACAACGACTGGACAACGCTCATGAGCTACTACAACGACCAGACTCTCTGCTCTCAGGCCATAGCCAACGGCATGAACGCGGAGATGATAAAGGCGGAGGACGCCGGAACAATAAAGTACAGATGGTTCCTCGACGACTTCCAAGACCAACGCTACGACCTGCGCACTGTCGGCACGAGCCTCATCAACAACGAGGAAGTGTTCAACTATTCGGAGGTACACAGCGGCATTAAGGATATGTACAACCCGCGCCTCTTCGGCAGCGCACAGCCTGCCAACGGCGTGCTGACGGTCAACGACGAGGTGAAACTTACCTTCAACGAGCCTATCGCCGACGGACTTCTCACCGACAACAACTTCTCCGTGACGGGCATACGCAACGGGGCAAAGGGCGACCACAGTGTGAGCGTACAGCTCCATGGCGGCAACGACAGGCTGGAGTCGGAATTCTCCCGCAACTGGAACGGCAAGAGCATCACCGTCGAGATGTGGACGCTCGCCGACAAGCAGCAGGATGCCGTGCTCTTCAGTCAGGGCAACTCTGCCAACGCTCTTGAAATCGGCACCACTGCCGACAACCATCTGAAGGTTGGCGTGGGCGACAAGACCATTGTCAGCCGCGAGGCTTTCAAATACGAACAAGGCACTTGGGCGCACGTGGCTCTCGTCTACAACAGCGAGGGAACGGTGTCGGCCTACTACAACTTTGAGGAGCTTATCAGCAACGAGGAAGTGGGCGACTACAACGGCGAGGGCAACTACGTCTTCGGAGCAAGCGTGAAGGGCAACGCCGCATACGCCGGCAAGATGCACGGAGCGCGCATTTGGGACAAGGCTCTGCCTTCCACACGTCTGCAGACCAACTCACTCACGATGCTCTCTGGGGCAGAAAGCAATCTTCTTGCCTACTATCCCATGGACGAAGCTAAGGGCAACGTCGTGGCCGACAAGGCACGCGGAGCCAATCTCGCCATGCACGGGGGTACATGGACCACTCCTGAGGGCCGCGCTGCAGCCTTCAACGGCAAGGACCAATACCTGAAGCTCTCTTCCGGCAGCTCTTGTGTCATCGACAAGTCCATGGACTACACAATGGAGCTTTGGTTCAAGGCTGAGGAGGGACAAGCCGAGGCAACTCTCGTCTCCAACGGTCGCGGCGACGGCGAGGACATGGGACAATCTGCCAATCTCTTCGCTCTCAACCTTGAGAACGGCAAGCTCGTCTTCCACAACAATGGAACAAAGGCCACATGCGAGGGCGACTTCGCCGACAACGACTGGCACCACGTGGCTCTCGCCGTCAACCGCAACAGCGGACGGGCACAGATCTACACCGACGGAACGCTCAACACCTACTTCGACGCGCAGGATCTTGGCGGCATCTCCGCTGCCTACATCCATCTCGGAGCACGCGTATGGACACCTAAGGACAACGCTCAGCAGGTGATTGCCGACAACTTCTTCAAGGGAGAAATTGACGAGTTCCGCATGTGGAAGCTCTATCGCAGCGAGACGCTCACCGCCAACGGCAACTCCAAATGCCTCGACGGCAGCGAGAAAGGACTCCTCGCCTACTACCCCTTCGAGACCTACATCGACTGGCAGGGCACAAAGGAGCTGCAGTTCTCTCTCAAGGACATGAAGAAGCAGCAGGATGCAACGATGGCTGTGGCTGACGCCGTGGCTGTAGGAGGCAATGTGGAGACGAAGACGTCGGCACCCGTGAAGGCAAAGGGTCCGGAGAGCAAACTGCTCTACGACTTCGTGGTCAACAACGACGCTCTCATCATCACGCTCAAGGAACAGTACGACCGCATCGAGAAGACCACTGTCAACTTCGTTGTTGACGGCGTGCGCGACAAGAACGGCAACGAGATTCTCTCGCCTGTGGCATGGAGCGCATTCATCGACCGCAACCAGCTCAAATGGGGCGACAACTCCGTTGCCGTCAACAAGAAGCTCAACGAGGAGAAGACGTTCTCCGTGAGAGTGAAGAACAGCGGCGGAGCCGTTGAACACTTCAACATAGAGAACCTCCCGTCATGGCTCGACGCCGACAACCTTAGCGGCACTGTCGACCCGACGGCCTCCGTGGACGTGACGTTCACCATCGACCCGAGCCTCAACATCGGCACTTACGACGAGACGCTCTACCTTCGCGGCGACAACAACGTCGTGGAGGCCCTGCCTCTGACGGTGAAGGTGGAGGGCGAGCGTCCGGAATGGACGGTAAATCCTGCCGACTTCAAATACACGATGTCGGTGTTTGGCAAGCTCAACATAAATAAGGTGTACTCCACTGACGCTGAGGATATGCTCGCAGCGTTCGCCGACGGCAAGTGCGTGGGCGTATGCAACAACCGCTACTACAAGCAGAACGACATGTACTACGCCATGCTCACCGTCTACTCCAACGACGTGAAAAGCGACAACCTTGAGTTCCGCATCTGGGACGCAAGCACCGGAGCCACCTACATCGCGGAGCCTGAGCAGACCATCACGTTCGTCAACAACTCCGTCACGGGCAGCCCGGCACAGCCGGTGGTGTTCAACGCCAAGGACTACAAGGTGCAGAACATTGCCCTCAACGAGGGATGGACATGGATTTCCGTGAATGTGGCGTCGCCGAAGCTTGGAAATCTCAACTCTCTTCTCGCCGACAACAAATGGACAGCCGACGACCAGGTGAAGAACGAGCTCTCGGGCTTTGCTTCATGGACGAAGCAAGACGGATGGGTTGGCTCGCTCCCGGCGCTCGACAACGAGCACATGTTCCTCGTACACAGCTCCGTCGCACAGCGGCTGAGCGTAGCCGGAACCGCCGTCGACACGCGCTCCACGAAACTCACCATCAACGGCTGCAAAGCCGACGGCACGGCACGCTGGAACTACATATCCTATCTGCCGCAGACCAATCTCACCCTGAAGGAGGCTCTCGCGGGCTACGACGCCAAGGAGGGCGACATTATCAAGTCGCAGACTGAGATGGCTATGTACACCGCCAACCTCGGATGGATCGGAAGTCTGTCGTACATGGAGTCGGGCAAGGGCTACATGATGCAGCGCCAGGCTGCTGACGAGGCTCTGTTGCAATATCCTTCCGTGTCGTCCGTGGGACGAAAGGCCAAGGCTGCCATGCTTCTCAATGACAATGCCGACGACGCTTACTTCCCGTATGCCACCAACATGACCGCCGTCGTGGCGGCTGAGGGCATAGAGCTTCAAGAGGGCGACCGCCTCGTGAGCTACGTGGGCGGAGAGCGCAGAGGACACGCTGAGGCTGTCGTACTTCCCGACGGCAAGAGTCTGTTCCTGCTCACAGTCGGCGGCGAAAGCCAGGAGTCTGTCGACATGGCCATCGAGCGCGACGGCAAGACGATTGCCAAGACGCACAACGTGCTGAGCTATGCTCCAAACAACAACGTGGGAACGGTGAAGAGCCCGTTGGTTGTCGACTTCCTGAAAGCTGGCAACGGACTCCACGTCTACCCGTCGCCGTTTGAGACTCAGCTCACTGTAAGTGCCTCGGTGGATGCCGATGCCGACGTGGAGGTGACGGTCACCGACCTCAACGGCCACCGTGTCTGCTCTTGGAGCAACTGCAACAACAACGGCACAGTGGAGATTACATGGAACGTTGGCAACAACATTCCCAACGGAGTCTACTTCGTCAGCATGTCGGTTGACGGTGTTAGCCGCTCGGTGAAGGTTCTGAAGAAATAACATTATAACGAAAATCAACATGAGATACATAAAGTTTGCATTGCTTGCCGCTGCGGCATTGTTCGCGGCGGGATGCACAGAAGAGTCGGACAAGACCTATCCCGTCCACCCCACTCCACAGTGGAATGTGGCGGCAGAGGACTTCGTTGGCACACCGCCGACGTGGACAGCTGCCGAGGCATCACCCGTGGCGACACCGGAATGGAGCCCCCTATTCATTGGCGACGCCCAGGCTCCGCAGTGGAATGACCCCGACAAGGCGGTTTATCCTACGAGCATGACCGCCGTCGTGAGGCTCACACCCATCCTTGAGACGCTTGCCGACGACGGCGACATGATGGCTGCCTTCATCGGAGACGAGTGTCGCGGGGTGGCGCAGACCGTGAGAAGCAACGGCGCAAGACTGTTTTTCCTCCACGTGAAGGCGCCGTCGAGCGAGAACGGCAATGTGGAGCTGCGCTACTACAGTGCTGCCGCAAGGCGCATCTACACGTCGGTGGCTGCTGACGTGAAGTACGAAATCGACAAGATATACGGCACGGCTGACAACCCCGCCTATCCCGATTTCGAGCAGTCGGGACCTTTCCCCGTTGCGACAAAGGCATGGGTGAGGATAGACAGCAGTACATTGCCGTTCGAGCCGGGCGCCGGCGACGAGCTTCAGGCTTTTGTCGGCGACGAGTGTCGCGGCATAAAGCACGTGGCGAACGGCAGCGAGGGGCTCTACTGGTTTGACCTTCTCGGCAAAGCTGCCGGCGAGAGCGTCTACTTCAAGTACTACAGCGCGGAGCAGAAGCAGGTGTACGTCTCGGAGCAGACCACCGCTGTCGGGGTGCGCCATTCGGAGACGGGCTCCGCCGACGAGCCGCTCTTGCTGTCGTTCGTTCCGCAGGGCAGCATGACGGCGTTCGTCACTCTCGACGACGCTGTGGCTGGATACGCCGACAAGGAGGGCGACATGCTTGCCGCCTTCATCGACGACATCTGCACCGGAAAGGGCGAATATGTGGGAGAGAGCGGCGGAAAACCGGTCTACAAGCTGGTAATCAGCGGAGTAGGCGCAGCAGACAAGAGCGTCAGCCTGCGCTACTACAGCAGCCGCAACGCCTACGTCTTCTCGGCTCCCGCCTGCCTTGCGTTCGACGACGGAAAGGTGGTGGCGTCCATGAGCAAGCCTTTCGTCGTGCCGCTCGCGCTTGAGGGCAAGCATCCGCTGAGAATGAAGGCTTGCGTGGGCTTGCCGCACGATGTGGCGCGCTACGCCTCGGCAGACGACATGATGGCGGCTTTCGTGGGCGGAGAGTGTCGCGGCAAGGCGACGGCGGAGGCTGACGGCAACGGAGGCTTCGTCTTCAGAATGACCGTCAACGGTAGTCTTTCCGCCGGCGAGACGGTGGTGTTGAGATACTATTCCGTTCGCAACTCCTATCTCTATCAGTCGGCTGGAGGCTTTACGTTTGTTGGCGGAGGCAGCTATGGATCGGAGGCGGAGCCGGAGATTCCTACATTCGTGGTTGTAGAATAAGAAAAAAACATTACGATTATGCAGAAAAGAACAATGATAAGCATGTTGATAAGCTGCGCGGCGCTGCTTCCGGCTACTGCCCAGAAGGGCTGGTTTGTAGAGGCAGGCGGCGGCGTGCAGACTATCTTCTCCAAAGACGCCGGCAAGCTCGACTTCGGAAAACGGCTGACACCTTCTTATAATATAGGTGTGGGCAAGTGGCTCTCGCCGTCGTATGGCATTCGGCTTCAAGTGGGGGGCTATGCTCTCAACGGGATGTCTACGCCTGAGGGACTCTATCTCCGCGACCCCGTCTCTGACGGCAGGGTGTGGGGTATGCACGACCCCGTGACCAATCACGTTACGGTCAACGCCGACGGCTCCTATCGCCACTACCTGCGCTACGTCAATGCACACGCCGACTTCATGGTGAGCCTTGCCAACGTGCTGTGCAGCAAGCCGGGGCGTTTCGACGTTGTGCCTGCCGTTGGCATCGGCTACGCCCACGCCTTCCCCTATCGAGGCACGGCAGCCACCAACGCGCTGACAGCCAATTTCTCCCTAACAGCCAAGTACAGCGTCATGCGCTGTCTCGACATCAACCTTGAGATTGGCTCTGCCCTCATGCCCGACCATTTCGACGGGCGCGTCACGGGGCGCAAGTACGAGCCTACACTTGGCGCAAGCATCGGACTGACCTATCGTTTCAAGACGCGCAAGGCTGACTCCTCCGGCAAGACTTCAAGACGGAAGGACAAGGCTGTGGCTGACACGGTGTACATGGTGTAGAGAATTATAGAACGGCCTGTCTTCAAGGATCGCGTCGTGGAGAAGGAAGTAAAAGTAAAGGCTGAGCCATTCCGCATTGCCTCTATCAACTTCAATTACGCGTCAGCTAATCCGCAGAAGGGGCAGGACGTGAGCTTCGCCAACATCGTCGACTATCTGCGCAAGAACCCCGCGGCACGCGTGCGCCTCGACGGTTATGCCGACAAGGCGACGGGCAGGGCACAAACCAATCTTATGCTCTCCATACGACGCACCGACGCCGTGCGCAACACGCTCATCGAAAAATACGGCATCGACCCGTCACGCATCGAGGCGCAGGGTATAGGATGCAATGCCCAACCCTATGACGTCAACGAGCAAAACCGCGTCGTCATAGTCATGGCGTTGCCCGAATAGATTCTATGAAGCAATACGCATAACTGGGAGAGGGGGCACCCTCGCCACCGACTTGAAGGGGCTATTCCTTTATCGGGGGCGAGGGCGCCCCCTCTCCCAGTTATGCGCATTGCTTCTTATAAGTTGATAGTCAAAATTATCTGGCACATAGCAGGAGGAACGTCAAAATACCAAATTGCAACTTTATCCGTGGCGGAGAATACCAAATTGCAACTTTACCCGTGGCGGAGGTCTCCGGCCTCCGCAGCATCCATTATACGCAATTGATTATATATTAATAATTTTACCCGTGGCGGAGGTCTCCGGCCTCCGCAGCATCCATTATACGCAATTGATTATATATTAAT
>DLKG01000055.1:0-59294 GCA_002490315.1 Prevotella sp. UBA7594
TGCCTTTACGGGGCGCGTTGCGTCGTTATTCGGCGGACACGTCTTTTTTCTTGCCCAAAGTAAGTTAATTTTTGGCGTTTATTGACACAAAAGCACTACCTTTGCCAAAGAATAACAATACAATAAAAGACACTACATCAATGAAACGCCAATTACTATCCGCCGCCGCGCTGTGCTTCGCCATGGCAATGAGCGCACAGTCGCTCTTCGTCGGCACCTACAACATCCGCAACCACAACTCCGACGACGACCGCAAGGGCAACGTGTGGACAACACGCTGCAAGGTCATTTGCGACCAGGTGAACTTTGAGGACCCCGACATCTTCGGCACGCAGGAAGTGCTCGTCGGACAGCTCGGCGACCTCCTCAGCTCTCTCGACGGCTACGGCTACATCGGTGTCGGACGTGACGACGGCAAGGAGGATGGCGAGTACTCCGCCGTGTTCTACAAGAAAGACCGCATCGAACTGCTCAAGAAGGGCAACTTCTGGCTCAACGAAACGCCCGACAAGCCGAAACTCGGATGGGATGCCGCTTGCGTGCGCATCTGCTCATGGGGCGAATTCCGCCAGAAAGCCACGGGCTTCAAATTCTTCTACTTCAATCTCCACATGGATCACGTGGGCGTAGTGGCGCGTCGCGAGGCTGCGAAACTCGCCGTGAGGAAGATAAAGGAGATTGCCAAGGGCGCACCCGTCGTGCTCACGGGTGACTTCAATGTCGACCAAACCGACGAAATCTACCGGATTTTCACCACCTCCGGCATCCTCAAAGACTCCTTCACAGCAGCTCGCCTGCGCTTTGCCGAGAACGGCACGTTCAACGACTTCAAACCCTACGTGAAGTCTGACTCACGCATCGACCACGTGTTCGTGTCGCCGGAGTTCGGCGTCGACCGCTACGGCATGCTTACCAATATGTACTGGACTGACGACGCTCCCGACGCAGCATCCAAGAAGAAGCCCGATGCCGACGGATTCACAAAGCAGACGCTGCGCACGCCAAGCGACCACTATCCGGTGTTCGTGAAAATAAAGTATGGCAAATAAGACGAATCCGCCCGTCCTTCCATACACTGACAAATATTGAAAAATAAGGAAAAACAAAAGTATACAAAAATGAAAGCAATAACATCCGACATCTGGCCCGTCGGCGTCAACGATCGCCATAAGGCTCTTTTCGAGGGACTTTGGCCCCTGCCCAACGGAGTAAGCTACAACGCATACATCATCGATGACGAGAAAGTGGCGCTCGTGGACACCGTTGAGGTGGACTTCTTCACGCAGTTTCTCGACAATGTGCGCCGAGTCATCGGCGACCGCCCAATCGACTATATCATCGTCAACCACGTCGAGCCCGACCACAGCGGCTCCCTGGCGCTGATAAAGAAGTACTACCCCGAGGCGAAAATCGTGGGCAACAAGAAGACATTCGACATGGTGCGCGGCTTCTACCGCGTCGGCGAGAACGAAAACGACATTCTTGAGGTGAAGAACGGCGACACTCTCTCGCTCGGCAAGCACGAACTGCAGTTCACGATGATTCCCATGGTGCACTGGCCGGAGACAATGGCGACGCTCGACACTACCACCCACACGCTCTTCTCCGGCGACGCCTTCGGCTGCTTCGGTGCGCTCAACGGCGCCTACGTCGACAGCGACATGAACTGCGACATCTACTGGGACGAAATGCAGCGCTACTACTCCAACATCGTCGGCAAGTACGGCGTGCCCGTACAGCAGGCACTGAAGAAGCTTGCCGGCGTGCAAATCGACTTCATCTGCTCCACGCACGGTCCCGTATGGCATGACCACATCAGCCGCGTCATCGGCGAGTACGACCGCATGAGCCGCTACGAAACGGAGCCCGGACTCGTCGTCTGCTACGGCTCCATGTACGGCAACACGGAACGTGCTGCCGAGATGATTGCACACGCCGCAAGCGAGGCTGGCGTGAAGAACATCGTCATGCACGACGTGTCGCGCGAGAACCACTCGTTCATCCTACGCGACATCTTCAAGTACCGCGCTCTTGTAGCCGGTGCGCCAACCTACAACAACGGACTTTACCCCGAGATGGAGATGCTCATGTCGGAGCTTGCCGAGCGCGGCATAAAGAATCATCAGCTCGGCGTCTTCGGCTCGTTCACATGGGCGGGTCAGGCAGTGAAGAAAATCCTTGAATGGAACGAAAACAAGCTGAAGTTCACTCTCGTCGGCACACCCGTCGAGATAAAGCAGAGCCTCAACGACGAAACCGAAGCTGCCTGCCGACAACTCGGCAAAGCCATCGCTGAAGCCCTCTAAACAAAGGAAGCGCCATGAAAGGCGCAAAAGTTATTGATTATTCGAACTTTTGCCCTTTCATGGCGCTTTACTTTACATTATTTATTATCCAAGGCAACACCTTTGACTAAGGAGAGGTTGCCCTTCTTGATGAATAGGCTTACCTCTTTTGCCATTTACGGCAAGTATTCTCCACCCGTAATCTCTTGAAGCGTCAGCGAGCGGAATACAACATCGTACACCTCCGTATACTGACTGCCAAGCTTCAGTCTCACGCCGTTGTCCTCGTAAAGAAAAGCTATGTCACCGTTGCCGTCAACGTCCATCGTGGAATATGCAGAGTAGCCCGACGTCACCTCATGACGCTGCCACCCCGTCGTCCAAGCTTCGGGAGAACGCATGGCGTCGCACGAAGAGAACGCCTTCCAATAGATGGAGACATGGGAACGACGCTCACGGTTGCTCGGATGGTTGCCTTCTGTGCCGCGCGGCACCGACTGTAACGCCAGCCATACGCGCTCACCCTTTACCGGGATAGAGGATGTTCCACCCACTACACCCGTTCCATCCACGACATCCTTTCCATCTACGATATTCTTTCCGCCAACGACATTGGAGGCTCGTCGTGCAGAAACGATAAGCAGCTCGCCGTTGGTGGCATTGTCGAGGGCGGCAGTGCCCGTGATGGGATCGGTGGACTCTGTGGGCTGAGCCCATGTACCTTCGTCAAAGTCCTTACCATTGTACGTGAAGACATTGAACGTTCTGCCGCCCATCATGCGGCAGCTGAGCACCACAGAGCCATCAGGCAACTCCTCTATCTTCGACTCGTCGCCCTTTGGTGCAGGACGGGCGTTGCTGCCACCGAGCGCATGCCATTGTCCACCGAAGTCATCGGAGTAGACAACAAGCGTTCCACAATTGGTGGTGAGGGCAGCATATAGGCGATAGTAAAAGCCCTTCCTCACCATGCGACTCTGACAGATGCGTCCGCTTGCAAAGAACAGACGCTCAACGGGCTGCTCGCTGTTGCTGTCATAGATGCCGTACATCTGTGGCGTCACATTGCGCCCGTTCCACGTGCGTCCGTCATCGAGACTATAGTAGCGCCCCACCTGGAGCGCCGTGGCGTAGCCGTCGGCTGGCGTAGCCTTGGAACGTCCGTAGCCCGTCGTGCCCGATGCACACATCATGAGCAGGCGTCCCGTCAACCGATCGCGCACGACGGCTGCATCACCGTGCGACTGGTCGAACGTGCCAGAGCCGAATCCCTCCACGATGCGGCGAGGCGCAGTCCACGTGCGTCCACGATCGGAGCTGTAGCGCGCCTCAATGGAGATGTTTCCAACGGAGCCTACGTCGCCCCAGACAGTAGCGTCGGTGACGCCGGAGCGATTGTCGGTCAGGGCGATAATGTTGTCGCCGTATGCTATGACGGCAGGTATGCGATAGAACTCGTGACGTGCCGTATCGGTGCGCCAAAGTGTGGTCTGCGCAGAAGCGAAAGAAGCCAACGCAGAGAAAACAAGTGATATGGTAACGGATTTTATCATGCTGTAATAGTTAGGTTCTACAAATGTAGCGAAAAAATCCCAACCCCACAACACAAAGCACCTCACAACGTTCGTTTTCTTAAGCGGAAAGAAGAAAATAATGGCGCAGGCTGCCCTTATCTCAACATTTTTGCCTAATTTTGCACTTGAATTCAGGATTTATATTTTACGAGAAGCTGTTCCAATTGTCTTCAATCAAGTTTTTTATATCATCGCATATACTTACTCGACATGGCTGGGGAAGACTCGACGGCAGCGTTTTTTAGAGTTAAGTCCACCCCTTTTTACGTTTTAACAAGCAGAATTACATTGAAGACATTTGAAGAACTGGGCGTCAGCGAAGAGATTCGCCGCGCCATTGAAGAATTGGGCTTCGAGCATCCGATGCCCGTACAAGAAGAAGTAATACCTTATCTGCTCGGCAACGGCAATGACGTCATTGCGCTCGCACAGACCGGCACCGGCAAGACAGCCGCCTTCGGCATACCGCTTCTGCAGCGCACCGACCCCACCGACCGTACGACACAAGCCATCGTCATCTCGCCGACACGCGAGCTATGCCTGCAGATTGCCGACGACCTGAAATCCTTCGCCAAGTACATCAAAGGCATCAACATCGTGGCCGTCTACGGCGGCACGTCCATCATCAACCAGATTCACGCCCTCAAGCACGGCGCACAGATTATCGTCGCCACGCCTGGACGCCTCATCGACCTCATGCACCGCGGCGCAGCCAAGGTGTCGGAGGTGAGAAACGTCGTGCTCGACGAGGCAGACGAGATGCTCAACATGGGCTTCTCCGACAGCATCAACGAGATATTCGAGGCTGTTCCTGCCGACCGCAACACGCTGCTCTTCTCCGCTACAATGAGCAAGGAGATAGAGAAGATAGCCGAGGGCTACCTCCACGACCATAAGGAAATCGTTGTAGGCTCACGCAACGAGGGCGCGGAGAACGTCAACCACATCTACTACATGGTGAGCGCGAAGGACAAGTACCTCGCCCTGAAGCGCATTGTCGACTACTATCCGCGCATCTACGGCATCATCTTCTGCCGCACGAAGGCAGAGACGCAGGAGGTGGCAGACAAGCTCATACGCGACGGCTACAACGCAGAGCCGCTCCACGGCGACCTCTCGCAGCAGCAGCGCGACATAACGATGCAGAAATTCCGCCAGCACATCACGCAGCTTCTCGTTGCCACGGACGTGGCGGCACGCGGCCTCGACGTCGACGACCTCACGCACGTCATCAACTACGGTATGCCTGCCGACACGGAGAGCTACACCCACCGCTCCGGACGAACGGGCAGAGCTGGCAAGAAGGGCACGTCCATATCAATCATTCACACGAAGGAGAAGGGACGCGTGCGCGCCGTGGAGAAGGTGATTGGCAAGCAGTTTGTGGACGGCACACTGCCAACGCCGCAGGAGATTTGCTCCAAGCAGCTTTTCAAAGCCATTGACGAGATTGAGAAAGTGGACGTCGACGAGGAACAGATTGCTCCCTTCATGGACGACATCAACCGCCATTTCGAATACTTCGACAAGGAGGACATTCTGAAGAAGATCGTGTCCTTGGAGTTCGGCAAGTTCCTCTCCTACTACGCCAACGCACCTGAAATCGTGAAGCCGCAGACATCGCGTGCCGACCGCAAGGAGCGCGGCGAGGGTCAAGGCGGCAAGAAGCGCGAGAAGCGCACGCCAGAGGCAGGCTACCGCCGCCTCTTCATCAATCTCGGCAAGGACGACGGTTTCTATCCGGGCGAGGTGATGCAGTTTCTCAACCGCAACGTGCACGGACGTCAGGAGGTGGGCCACATCGACCTGCTTGCACGCATCTCCTACATCGAGGTGCCCGAGGAAGATGCTGAGAAAGTGATGCACGCTCTCAACGGTGCACGCTACAAGAACCGTACGGTGCGCTGCAACGACGCCGACGACACGGCAGCAGCCTCTGAGAGCCGTGGCTCGCGTCGCGACACGGGGCGACCGACGCGCAAAGGCGAAGCGAGAAGCGACCGACGCTCCTCACGACGCAACGAGGACAACGACTTCTCGCGCTACGAGAAGCGCTCCAAGCGACGCAACGAGAGCGAGCCACAAGGCAACTCCAAGCGTGGGCAGCGAGGCTCGGCACGCTACGAGAGCGGACGCCAGGACGACTGGCGACAGTTTATCGACAACCCCAACATCAAGCTCGTGGGCGAAGAGCCCGACTTCTCCGAAGAGGGATGGGCAAGACGCAGGCCGAGAAAGAAATAAGCAGCAATAACTGGGAGAGGGGCGCCCTCGCCCCTTAGCAGCAATAACTGGGAGAGGGGGCGCCCTCGCCCCCGACAGCATCTCCCGACAGCATCTCCCGACATAAATTAACGGCAATAGAGACAACATTGAATGGCGTTGTCTCTATTGCCGTTATTATTTTATTTGCTGCTAAGGTCGGGGGCGAGGGCGCCCCCTCTCCCAGTTATTGCTGCTAAGGGCGAGGGCGCCCCCTCTCCCAGTTATTGTTGTCGCATATAGTTATTGATGTCGCATACATTTATTGAGGTTGCATACGGAAGTTATTCTGCCACGCCCATTTCCTTGAGCAGACGGTCGGCGTGTCCCCACTTGTCCATCAGATAGATGACGTAGCGGATGTCGACGCCGATGCAGCGGGCGAGTTTCTTGTCAAACCATATGTCGCTTGAGAGCGAGTCCCAGTTGCCGTCGAAGGCGAGTCCGATGAGGTTGCCCTTGCCGTCGAACATCGGGGAGCCGGAGTTGCCACCCGTGATGTCGTTGTTGGTGAGGAAGCAGAGCTGCATCTTGCCTGATGTCTTGTCGGTGTACTTGCCGAAGTCCTTGGCAGAGAGGAGCTGCTTCATCACGGGCTCAGCCTGATAGTCGACAGTGCCCTTCTCGCCCGACTCCATCTTGCGCACGATGGATGCAGCGTCGGTGAAATAGCCGGAAGGCTTGCCGCCGAGCATGTAGCCGCCCACCTGTCCGTAGGAGAGGCGCATCGTGAAGTTTGCATCGGAATAGTGTGGAAGCTCCTGCTCGTAGCGCACCTTGGCATCGCAGAGATAGCGTTCCTGCTCATCAATCTCCTCCTCGACGCTGTTGTACGTGGCGCGGCAGTCGTCGTAGACGGCGCGCAGCTGCTTGGCATACTGATAGCCGGGGTCGTTGCGGAGAGCCTTGTCGGTGAGCGTGATGCGCTTGTCGTTTCTCATGAGCACCGACTTGCTCCAAAGCCAATCTACGTATTTCTTCGTGTCGCCGCCAAACTCAGAGCTGATAGTCTGGTAGAAAGCCGGGAGACGGTCGGCGGGAACATACTGGCGGTAGTTGTCGAGGAGCGTGGCCTGCACTTCCTTGTCGAGGGCTGCGTCCCATTCGCCACTGTTGTCGCTGAAGCTGTAGTAGGTAGTCTTCTGCTTCTTGCCAGAGGTAGGCATGAGTCCGATGAGGGTTAGGGCTCGCGTGTTGAACTCCGACGTGCGCACGAAGGTCTCACGCCATGCCGTAATCTGACGCGCAGCGTCGAAACGCTTTGCATAGAGCGAGTCCATGCGCTGGAAGGAGAGCTTGCCCTTGAGATAGCCCGTCCACTTCTGATATTCCTGTATGCGATCCTCGAAGTCGGCCTTCTGGCGTATGATGCCCACAGAGTCGATACACTTGTTCATGCCGAGCGAGTTCTTCCAGTAGTTGGAGCTCTGTGCGTACTTCGAGTCGTACTTGATGCGCACAGCCTCGTCGGCGCGCATGTGCTTTATCATCACGTTCTGCTTCACGCCGCGTATCTGGGCGCGTGGTGTGTTCTCGGCGTCGCGCATCTCGCGTATGCCGTAGCTTGAGAGATAGCGCTCGGTGGAACCCGGATAGCCGATGGTCATGGCGAAGTCGCCCTGCTTGTAGCCGTCGAGCGAAACCTTCGTCCAGTGTTGCGGATGATAGGGCACGTTGTCCTTCGAGTAGGCAGCCGGACCGTTTGTCTGCGGGTCGGCATAGATGCGGAAGACGGAGTAGTCGCACGTCTGGCGCGGCCACATCCAGTTGTCGGTCTCTCCGCCGAACTTGCCCATCGACTTCGGGATGGTGAAGACGAGTCTGAGGTCGCGGAATGTGCGGTAGGTCGTGGCGTAGTACTTGTTGCCCTCGTAGAAGGGCTTAATCTCGAGTTCGAGCGAGGGGTCCTTGGCGTGCACTTCCTTTATCATTTCGTTTTCCACGTCGTTGAGCAGTTGCTCGCGCTGTTCGGCGTTCATGGAGTTGATGCCGCGCTTCTCCAGCTCTGGCGTGATGTCCTTCTGGTCGACCATGAAGCTCACGAACATGTCCTTGTTGGGCAGCTCGTCGGCATAGGTCTTGGCATAGAAGCCGTTGAGCATGTAGTCGTGCTCTACGGTTGAGTGGGAGCGGATGGCCTCGAAGCCACAGTGGTGGTTGGTGAGCACGAGTCCGTCGGGCGACACGACGACGCCCGAGCAATAGCCAGAGAAGTTGACGACGGAGTTCTTTATGGCGTCGTCGCTGTTGTAGAGTTTGTCGTAGCCGGCAGAGAAGCCGTAGCTCTTCATCTGCTCATAGACGGCCTGTGGCAGGTTGCACAGCGTCCACATGCCCTCATCGGCATGAGCGGCAGCCGACGAAAGCGTCAGCGCAGCCGCGAGTAATAGGTTTTTCTTGTTCATATTTATCTTTGTTTTTCTTATTGATTATCTGAAATATTTGCCCACAACGGGCAGACTCTTCAACGGCAGGTCGCGATAGACGATGTGTGCGATGAAGGCGAGCACCAGTACTGTATTGGCCGCCAATGCCCAGAGCTTTGGCAGATGCTCGTTGGCGAGATTCATCAGTACATAGAACACGGCAGCTATCGCCACATACACGAAGATTGACTTCAGCGGATAATTGATAGGATACTTCTTCTGCCCTACGATGTAGGAGAGCACCATTGCCGTGCCGTAGCCTGCGACGCCGCCCCATGCGCATGCCATGTAGCTGTACTTGGGCACGAAGAGCACGTTGACAGCCACGAGCACAATACATCCTGCTGCCGAGAACCATGCGCCGTAGATGGTTTTGTCGATGAGTTTGTACCAGAACGAGAGGTTGAAGTAGACGCCCATCATTATCTCCGCCGCCATCACGATAGGCACGACGCGCAGTCCGGGCCAGTAGCTCTTGTTGGGGATGATGAAGCGCAGCACGTCGAGATAGGCTATGACGACGAGAAACGCCAGGAGCGTGAAGATGATGAAGAACTTCATTGCCTTGGCGTAGGTCTGGCGGTTGTCCTTGTCTTTCGACTTTCCGAAAACGAACGGCTCGTAGGCGTAGCGGAACGCCTGCGTTATCATTGCCATGATCATGGCTATCTTCGTCGCGGCGCCGTAGATGCCGAGCTGGGTTTTCTCGTCGGTGCCGTCGTAGAGGTAGGGGAAGATTATCTTGTCGAGAGTCTGGTTGAGAATGCCCGCGATGCCGAGCACGAGCAGCGGCCAGGCGTAGCGCAGCATACGTCGCCACAGCCCTACGTCGAAGCGCCAGCGGAAGCCCGTGAGCTCGCGCCAGAAGCATAGCAGGACGACGGCGGTGCAGACGAGATTGATGTAGAACACCATGCCGACGTCCACCGTGAAGTGCTCGTCGTAGAGTCCGAAGGGATTGAGCTTCATGGCGGGCAGCACGATGAGATAGAGGAGGTTGAGCACGATGTTGAGGATGATGTTGACGAGCTGGAGGCAGGCGAACTTCAGTGCTTTCTTCTGATAGCGCAGATAGGCGAAGGGGATGCACTTGAAGGCGTCGATTGCCACGCAGAGGAACATTACAGCCACCCACGACTCATGTCCCGGATACTTCATGAACGCCGCTATCTGCGGCAGGAAGGCGAAGACGAGTGCCACGAAGAGTGCCGACGTGGAGCCGACGGAGATGAGCACCGTGGAATAGACGGTCTGCGGGTTCTCGTCGGTTTTGTTTACATAGCGGAAGAAGGTGGTCTCCATGCCGTAGGTTAGGATGACGAGCAGGAGCGCCGTGTAGGCGTAGATGTTCGTCACGACGCCATACTGTCCACCGGCAGCAGCGAATGCCGTGGTCTGTATCGGCACCAACAGATAGTTGATGAAACGGCCGGCTATGCTGCTCAGACCGTAAATGGCTGTGTCTTTTGCCAAACTTTTCAGATTTGCCATAGTTTTTAAAAGTAAAAAAGTAAAAAAGTAAAAAAGTAAAAAGGATGAGAGAGCCTTTTGAATTTTCACAGTTCTACCTTTGAGTTATTCTATTTAAAAGTAAAGAAGTAAAAAAGTAAAAAGGATGAGAGAGCCTTTTGAATTTTCACAGTTCTACTTTTACTGTTATTCTATTTAAAAGTAAAAAAGTAAAAAAGTAAAAAGGATGAGAGCCTTTTGAATTTTCACAGTTCTACTTTTACGTTATTCTATTTTCATTCTATTTTCTTGTTCATTCTATTCTCTTGTTCAATTTATTCTCTTGTTTATTTTTCATTTTATTAATGATGTTAACCAATGTTCCGGTTATGATTTTCACATCATTGAGCATAGAGTCGTATTGTTTTGTTGAGATGAGTTCTGATTCATAGATCAAGTCAAGCCAATACATAGTCTCGGCAGCCTCTTTAAGGGCGATGCTCAGTTTGTTGATATAGTCGGCATCGCTTTGTGCGAATTGGCTTTCCGCAATATTCGCCCCTTTACCTTTCTACTCTTTTACCTTTCTACTCTTTGCCCTTTTTACTTTTTTACCTTTTTACTTTTTTACTTTTAAAAGAACATGTAGCATATTGCTATTGCGGCGATGACGCCAGCAAGATCGGCGAGCAGTCCGCAGGCTACGGCATGGCGCGTGTAGCGCACGCCGACGGAGCCGAAGTAGACGGCGAGGATGTAGAACGTGGTGTCGGTGGAGCCTTGGAAGACACACGAGAGGCGTCCCACGAAGGAGTCGGCGCCGTAGGTTGTCATGGCGTCGACCATCATGCCGCGCGCGCCGCTGCCCGAGAGGGGCTTCATGAGGGCTGTGGGCAGGGCGCCCACGAAGTCGGTGTTACCGCCGAGCGACGCCACGCCCCACTTGATGCCGCCAATGAGCATGTCCATAGCTCCCGAGGCGCGGAAGACGCCGATGCCAACGAGGATGGCGACGAGGTAGGGGATGATACGCACGGCTGTGGAGAATCCCTCCTTGGCACCCTCAATGAAGGCGTCGTAGACGTTCACCTTCTTGCGCATCCCGGCAAGGATGAAGACGACGATGATGGAGAGCAGCAGGATGTTGGCTACGGAGGAGCTGACGACGTTCATCTCTGCCTTGTCCATGGCGGAGAATCCCCAGATGATGGCGGCAACGGCTGCCGACATGCCGCCGAGCGTGAGGAGCATGGTGCGGTTGAGGAGATTGATGCGCTGATAGAGCGAGGTGATGATGATGCCGGCGAGGGTGGAGAAGAACGTCGCGAGGAGTATGGGGACGAAGATGTCGGTTGGCTGCGCGGCGTGCATCTGTGCGCGGTAGACCATGATGGAGACGGGGATGAGCGTGAGGCCCGACGTGTTGAGCACGAGGAACATTATCATCGGATTGGTCGCCGTGTCTTTCTTCGGATTAAGTTCCTGGAGCTGCTCCATTGCCTTCAGTCCGAGTGGCGTGGCAGCATTGTCGAGCCCCAGCATGTTGGCGGCTACGTTCATGAAGATGCTGCCCGTGACGGGATGTCCCTTGGGAATGTCGGGGAAAAGACGCGTGAAGACGGGCGAGAGAGCACGCGCCAGAACGTTGACCACCCCACCCTTCTCGCCGATTTTCATTATGCCGAGCCATAGCGAGAGCACGCCCGTCAGTCCGAGCGAAATCTCGAACGCCGTCTTCGACGTGTCGAACGTGGAGTTCATGATTGCCGGAAACACCTCGGTGTCGCCCATGAAGACAAGCCGCACGAGGGCTATGCAGAAGGCTATGAGGAAGAAGGCAATCCAAATGTAGTTGAGTACCATTGCTTTTTATAAATTTGCTTTCAACGTGCAAAATTACATTAATATATTGAGAGTTGCAAGAATATAATCGTGAGAAGCTTTGTGTTTACAAAAAGAAAGCGCCACTTTTACATTCCTAAAGCGGCGCTTCTGCTCCCCTGAAGCGGCGCTTTTGCTTCCCTAAAGCGGCGCTTTGAGTAGACAGACGTATAATTAACATACGTTAAGGTTTTGGTAAAGCAAAATGCTTGTTTTTATTTGCAAAATGTCAGAAAACGCGCCTCGGAATGTCAAATAAAAATTGTACTTTTGTGCTTGGGTTACAACGTCAACTTAAAATCAATGCAAAGAACAGGAATATTCGTCGGGTCGTTCGACCCGTTCACCATCGGGCACGACTCCATCGTGCGCCGCGCCCTGCCACTCTTCGACCGTCTCGTCATAGGCGTCGGCGTCAACGAGGGCAAGCGCTACATGCTAAAGCCGGAGCAGCGCGTCGATGCCATCAAACGGCTTTACGAGGGCGAGAAGCAGATAGAGGTGGAGGCGTACAACGACCTTACAGTGGACTTCGCACGCCGATGCGGCGCAAGCTTCATCGTGAAGGGTGTGCGCTCCGTGAAGGACTTCGAGTTCGAGCGCGAGCAGGCCGACATCAATCGCAGACTGACGGGCATTGAAACCGTGCTCTTCTATGCCTTGCCGGGCATGGAGAGCGTGTCGTCGACCGTGGTGAGGGAACTGAATCATTTCGGAAGAAATGTGTCTTCATTCCTGCCCAATGGGATGAGGAATTAGGAATTAGGAATTAAGAGTTAGGAGTTGTTCGCGGCTTCGCCTGCGATTGCGAATTGTTCAATTTGGAATTGAATAATTCTAAATTCGCGTAGCACACAATTCAAAACTCTAAATTCGCGTAGCACACAATTCAAAACTCTAAATTCGCGTAGCACACAATTCAAAATTAAAAAACTCAAAAATATGATTACATATAATGTAGACGGCGTGAAAATGCCGAAAATAAAGAAACGCGAGACGTCGGCGTGGATACGCGCCGTCGCTGCCACTTACGGACTGAAGGTGGGCGAGATTGGCTATATGTTCGTGAACGACGAGAAGATTCTCGAGGTCAACAACGAATACCTCGGCCACGACTACTACACGGACGTCATCACCTTCGACTATGACGAGCCGGGCATCGTCAGCGGCGACATCGTCATCTCACTCGACACCGTGCGCTCCAACGCCGAACTCTTCGGCAAGGACTACGACGACGAGCTCCACCGCGTTATCATCCACGGCATTCTCCATCTCTGTGGCATCAACGACAAAGGACCGGGTGAGCGCGAGATTATGGAAGCAGCCGAGAATAAGGCACTCGCCATGCGACAATAAGAATTGCTTAGTATAACTGGGAGAGGGGGCGCCCCCGCCCCCGACCTCAGCTTCATAGGGACGCCCCCGACCTCAGCTTCATAGGGACGCCCCCGACCTCAGCTTCATGGGGACGCCCCCGACTTCAGCTTCATGGGACAAAAAAGATTAACGGCAATAGAGACAACGCCATTTAATGTTGTCTCTATTGCCGTTAATTTATGACGGGGGATATAATATCCCGCTAACGTGGTCGGGGGCGAGGGCGCCCCCTCTCCCAGTTATACTAAGCCTCTTTTTCCTTCGGAAGCAGCAGATTGAGCACAACGGCGAGCAGGAACACTACTGCCACGCAGTTGTCGGCAAACACGGTGCGCACTATCTCGGGGAAGATGGCGAACATGCCGGTGGCCTGGGTGAAGCCGAGACCAACCGAGAGCGAGAGGCTCACGATGATCATGTTGCGCTGTGAGAAGCCGGAGCGTGCCATCATGCCGAAACCGGCATAGAGGATGCTGCCGAACATCATTATCGTACAGCCGCCGAGCACCGACTGCGGGATGGTCGTGAGCACGTAGCCAACGGCCGGGAACACGCCGCCGAGAATCATCACCACGGCTCCAACGCCGATTGTAAAGCGGTTGACAACGCCCGACATGGCTGCCAAGCCCACGTTCTGACTGAACGACGTGATTGGCGTGCAGCCGAACAGTCCCGACACGGAACTAACGAAACCGTCGCAGCAGATGGCGGCGCCCATCTCCTTCTTGTGAGGATTGCGCTTGAGGGCGCTGTTGCAGAGGGCCGACGTGTCGCCGATGGTCTCTGTGGCTGAAACAAGATAAACGGCTGTTACGGAGAGAATGGCTCCGATGTTGAATTCTGGAGTGAAAGGAAGCAGCTTGGGAAGAGCTACGATAGAAATCCCGGTGAGTCCGCTGTAGTCGACCATTCCCATGAAGAGGGCGAGAATGTAGCCGACGATGAGTCCGACGAGAACGGAGAGCGAACGCAAGAAACCTTTGGCGAACACTTGGCAAAGGAGGCAGGCAAGAAGCGTCACGCTGCCGACAATCCAGTTGTTCATGCTGCCGAAGTCGGCTGCGCCCTGACCGCCGGCAAACGAGTTGGCGCCAACGGGAAGAAGTGAAAAACCGATGGCCGTTACGACGGTGGCTGCCACCACATGCGGAATGAGCTTTATCCAGTATTTGGCGAAAAGTCCGAGCAAGCCCTCGAGCAGTCCGCCCACGATTACGGCACCGATGAGCGTGCCCATGCCGTAGGCTCCGCCGATGCTGATGGCAAGCGAGAGGAACGTGAACGAGATACCCATCACGATAGGAAGGCGTGAGCCGATGCGCCACACTGGATAGAGCTGCACGAGAGTTCCGATACCGGCTATCACCATACAGTTCTGAATGAGCACCGCACTCACCGACTTGTCCAGTCCTATGGCACTGGCGAGAATCATTATCGGCGCGATATTGCTGACAAACATTGCCAGCACATGCTGAAGACCGAAAGGAAGGGCTTTCCCCAACGGCACTCTACCGTCAAGTTGGTAGAGATTTTCTGCTGAATTTGACATGACGTTAATAAATATTATGAATATGGGGACAAAGGTACAAAAAATCAGAGAGAATCATTAATGTTATTACACGAGAATAAAATTAACGGCATTACACGTTGAATTATTCCGTATAATGCCGTATAATTTTTGTCACGTGCATATTGTCCACGCCTATTTATTCCTAATTATCCTTTTTGTCCTTATTGTCGTCCTTCGTCTCAGGATGGATTATTTTCTTCACCGTCTCGCCTATCGGCAACTGGTCGAGCACGCCAAGGCTTGGCGCCACGGTCTTGACGAGCGAGTTGAGGAAATTGCTTGTCGCGCCGTCGCCACCATCGAACACGGTGACGTTGCCGAGCTGCATCTTCTCGAACGCCTTGACCTGCTCGCCGGCAATTTCCTTCCACTGGTCGACCATCTTGTACTGAATGGCGATGGCAGGGTTCGACTCGGCAGCCTTCACCATAGCTTGGAAGCCGTCGGCCTCGGCAAGCAACGACATCTTCTTACCCTCGGCCTCTGCCTCAAGTTTCATGCGTATTGCCTTTGCCTCTGCCTCTGCCTGGGCAAGCGTAGCCTTCGCCTTCGCCTCTGCCTCACGTGTAATCTTCTCTGCCACAGCATCAGCCTGGAGAATGGCCTCCTGCTTCGCAATCTCGGCAGGCACAATCTTCTCGGCTTTAAGAGAAGACTCCACCTTCAGAGCCTTAGCCTCCTCAACATCCTTCTGCGCCTTCTCGCGTGCGGTCTGCACGGCAGCCTCGGAGCGTGCGGCAGCCTCACCAGCCTCCTTGTCGGCATTGGCCTGCGTGACGGAGAGTTGGGCGTTGGAGAGAGCTATCTCCTTCTGCGCCTCGTTGCGACCAATGGCAGCCTTCTTCTTAGCCTCTGCCTGCTTAATCTCCATGTCGGAGTTGAGTTCGGCGATGCGGCTCTCCTTGGCGGTGTTGGCCTGCTCCACATTGATGTTCTTCTCTGCCTCGGCACGAGCCACCTGCGACTCCTTGTCGGCATTGGCGAGAGCCACCTGCGACACGCGCTCCTTGTCAGTCTGTGCCACCGATATCTCCTGCTCCTTGCGCGTGGCGGCAATTGCCACTTCCTGGTCCTTGCGGGTCTCAGCCACACGGGTCTCGCGCTCCTTTATCTGGTTGGCAATCTTTATGGCACCGAGTTTCTCCTGCTCCTCGATATTTGCCTGAGCCTCGTTCTGTGCCTTCGACTCGGCTTCCTTACCAAGGTTGACGATATAGTTGGCGGCATCGCGTATGTCGCTGATGTTGATGTTCATCAGATAGAGACCGAACTTGCGCAATTCGGTGTCGATATTGTCCTTCACCTTCGAGAGGAACTTGTCGCGGTCGGAATTGAGCTCCTCGATAGTCATGTCGGCGATTACAAGACGCATCTGTCCGTAGACGACATCAGTGATGAGGTTCTGCTTGTCGTCCATTGAGAGTCCGAGCATACGCTCAGCGGCGTTCTGCATCACCTCGGGGTCGGTGCTGATGGCAACGGTGATTGTCGTGGGCACGTCGACACGGATGTTCTGTGCTGAGATGGCACCCGTGAGCTTGCAGTCGATCTGCATCGGCTTCATCGATAGGAAGTCGTAGCCCTGGATGATAGGCCACACGAAAGCGGCGCCGCCATGATAGAGCTTTGCCGACTTTGCACCGCCTGTCTTACCATAGACGACGAGCACCTCGTCGGATTTACACTTGCGGTAGCGCGAGAGCACACCGACAATACCCAGCACGATCACTACCACGAGCACGGCTGCGAGAATGAGAATGTTTGTTTCCATATAAGTATTATTTTTGTTGGTTGGTCTTGGTTTATAAGTAAATTGGTCTTAGTTTGCAAGTAAAACCAGGGCGGCACTATTCGATATAGTATCTGGTCTGGTCGTATCTAACGATGCTTACCCTCTCGTCGGTCTTGTAGTCGGTCCGTCCCGACTCGGACACGACATCCAGCTCGCGCTCCGCCCCGTCGCGCTCCACGAATATGGTGTAGCGTCCGTCGCCCTCGTTGATATACACACGCCCTACCCTGCCGACAAGTGCATAGGGGGCTTCGGGCTTGCGCAGGTTCTGAAGGCGGAAGGCGAGTACATAGGTGTAGAACAAGGCGAACATGAACACCAGTCCCACTACCACAGCAATGGCATACGTGTGCCACTCGTCGCCATGAAGCAAGACCTTGGTCCAGCCGAAACCTATGAGGAAATGTACCATTCCCTTGAACGAGAAGAAACTACCGATGTCGAAATCGGCATTTGCGTCGCCGTCAACATCGATGTCGAGTCCTCCGAAGAATACCGACATTATGAACTGTAGGAGAAAAATGCCCGTAGAAACGAAGGCAATGAGCATGAATATTTCGTGGGTTGTCATAGATTTGCTGGTTTTAAGTCACTCAACGGTTAAAGTACACAATATTTCTGCAACAAAATTACAGAAATAGTCTGACAAAACACCGCAAATATTCAACTTTTTTATGTAAGTTTGCATAGTGATGTTCCAACAATACAATTTGCAATATGAATACACTAAGAGACAAATGCATAAGGTTTGACTGGGCTATAAAGCGGCTGCTCAGACAGAAAGCCAACTTCGGGGTGCTTGAGGGGTTTCTCACCGTGTTCCTTGGCGAGAAGGTGGAGATAATGGAGATTCTTGAGAGCGAGGGCAACCAGCAGGCTGCCGACGACAAGTTCAACCGTGTGGACATAAAGGCGAAGAACTCGAAGGGTGAGATTATCATTGTGGAGGTGCAGAACACAAGCGAGCTGTACTATCTGGAGCGAATACTCTATGGCGTGGCAAAGGCAATAACCGAGCACATAAAACTCGGCAATACCTACAAGGAGGTGAAAAAGGTCTACTCCATAAGCATTCTGTACTTCGACCTCGGACGCGGCTCCGACTATCTGTACATTGGACAAAACAACTTCGTGGGCGTGCATACAAAGGACCACTTGGTAATAAGCACGAAAGAGGAAGGTGCCATAAAGCAGAAATACCCGTCGGAGATATTCCCTACCTATTATCTCGTGCGTGTCAACAACTTCAACGAGGTGGCAAAGTCGCCGCTTGAGGAATGGATGCGCTACCTGAAGGAGGGTGTCATCAACGAAAAGACAACTGCCCCCGGACTGCGCGAGGCTCGCGAGAAACTGCAGTACTACTCCATGAGCGATGCCGAACGCTATGCCTACGACGAGCATGTCAACGCCGTGATGATACAAAACGATGTGCTTGGCAATGCACGTGCCGAGGGACTCGAACAAGGAAGAGCTGAAGGAAGGGCTGAAGGAAGAGCTGAAGGAAGGGCTGAAGGAAGGGCTGAAGGCGAGCATGCCAAAGCCACGGAAATAGCAAGAAAGCTGAAGGCTATCGGACTGCCCGTAGAACAAATCAAGGCTTCGACCGGACTTACAGAATCAGACATTCTTGCACTATAACAAACGGCTGTTTAGGTTGATTTTCCCAATCTAAACAGCCGTTAATTTATATATACTCCAAAGAAATACAGCTTCAAGAAGTGAAGTGTTAAGCCACCGCATAAAGTGCCGGATGGTGGACTCCAACTAATATAGCCTCCGCTCTGCCCAGTCGCCACGGTCGAGATTTCTATACCCTATCGCCTCGGCGATGTGCTGCGCCCCGACGTTTTCGTCTCCGGCAAGGTCGGCAATAGTGCGCGCCACCTTGAGTATGCGGTTGTAGGCGCGGGCGGAGAGCGAGAACTTCTCCATGGCGGTGCGGAGCAGAGAGATGGATGCCTCGTCGGGCTCGGCATACTGGTGTATCATGCGCTCGGTCATCTGCGCGTTGCAGTGGATGCCACGAAAGTCCTTGAAGCGGGCGGTCTGTATGTCGCGCGCCTTGATGACGCGCTCGCGGATAACGCTGCTCGACTCGCCCGGCTCTGCCTTGGATATGTCCTTAAAGGGCACGGGCGTTATCTCGCACTGGATGTCGATGCGGTCGAGCAGCGGACCGGAAATCTTGTTCATGTAGCGCTGTATCTGCCCGGGGGTGCAGCAGCACTTGTGGGTGGGGTCGTTGTAGTAGCCGCACGGACACGGGTTCATCGAAGCGATGAACATGAACGAGCACGGAAACTCAACAGTATATTTTGATCGTGAGATAGTTATCTTGTGGTCTTCGAGTGGTTGGCGCAAAACTTCGAGCGTCTGCTTATTGAACTCGGGCAGTTCATCGGCGAAGAGCACACCATTATGCGCGAGCGAAATCTCGCCCGGCTGCGGATTCATTCCTCCGCCGACGAGTGCCACTTCCGATATGGTATGGTGTGGCGAGCGGAACGGACGCTGGGAGATGAGCGACGTGCCTCGCTGCAGCTTGCCTGCCACACTGTGTATCTGCGTTGTCTCAAGACTCTCGGCGAGCGACAGCGGAGGGAGTATCGACGGCAGACGCTTCGCCATCATCGACTTGCCCGAACCCGGAGGACCAACCATAATGAGGTTATGCCCGCCGGCCGCCGCCACCTCCAAGGCACGCTTCACTGTCTCTTGACCGCGCACGTCGGCAAAGTCGAGGTCGTACATGTATTGCTGCTCGTAGAACTCGCGGCGCGTGTCGACGAATGTAGGCTCAAAGGCGGCTGCACCCGTGAGCAGTTTTATCACGTCGACAATGTTCTCCATGCCATACACCTCGAGATTGTTCACCACGGCAGCCTCGCGTTCGTTCTGCTTAGGCACAATGAGTCCCTTGTATTTCTCCGCTCTTGCGCGTATAGCTATGGGCAACGCTCCCTTTATGGGTTGCAGCGTACCGTCGAGACTCAGCTCGCCCACCATCATGTATTGGTCGAGCACGTCGGTGACGATGGCTCCGCTCGCCGCCAGTATGGCGATGCCGAGCGGCAGGTCGAACGAGCTGCCCTCCTTGCGCAGGTCGGCGGGAGCGAGGTTGATGGTTATGTCGCCGTGCGGAAACTTATATCCGTTGTACTGCAACGCCGAGGCTATGCGGTCGCGCCCCTCGCGCACGGCAGTGTCGCCAAGTCCGGTCATGCGGTACATAACGCCGGGCACGATGTTCACCTCCACGGTGACGGTGGTCACGTCGAGTCCGTTCACGGCAGCGGAATAAGTCTTTACGAGCATAATTGTCAGTAGGTTTAATGGGTTAATATCTAATGACAAAAGTAGCGGTTTTATGCGGTTCGGCAAAACAATGTGGCGGTTTTCTTGGCATAAGGCTTAAAATTGTTGTTGATAACGTACAAATAATTATACCCTTTCGGGTGCAATACGAGATGAAATCACTATATTTGCACCCGAAAGGGTATAATTATCATATACAATATGGATACATCTATATCATCATTCGTAAAGGAGCGGCGCAAGATGTTCAACCTCACACAGGTTGACTTGGCGGAGAAGTCGGGCGTAGGACTGAGGTTCGTGCGCGACTTGGAGCAAGGAAAGCCCACGCTGCGCCTCGACAAAGTAAACCAGGTGTTGGCTCTCTTCGGCCATGAGGTTGGGGCAGTGCCGAGCAGCAAACAACAATAGGAGGGAGCAAAAGTTCTTTAGTCTTTAAAATCAAACAATAAACGAAATGGCCCAGAATACAACAATGCCAGCAAAGAAAGGCGAAAACAATTTCATAGATACTTCGTTTAGAATAGTGGCTGACATTCTTAAAAAAGAAGAGGTTACAGATTGCGACAAATGGGAAAAACCATGTCTGACGGCACAGTGGTTTATGGACGCAATAAACATTCTCAACTCTAATCCTGAAAAATCTAAAGAGTACTTCAACAAGTACAATTTCTTACCAGAAAAGTTTCTTAACGTTGCCTGCTTCTTTCTTTTAGGGAGTGATTGTGAAGATGAATTTACCGGCAACTTCATCGCTTGCTACACCAAAGAGATGGCCAACATTTCGACAAAGAAAATATTGAATGACGATTCTTTATTTGAAGAGGCTGAAGTTATGGACAAATTAGAGGCAACCGATTTCTTCTCATTTATAAAAGAGCTGGACGCAGAAGACATAAGCCTACTGTTAGACCATCTACATACTAATTCTAATTGGGAAGTCGAATCCAAACTAAAAGAATGTATTTCCAACAATGACTCCTTCGAATTTGCAAGGACTCTCCACGAATCAAACACCGACTTTCAAAAAATAGCAAACATAGCAGCAATTATATATTCGAAAGTTTTTCTTAAGAAGAATTTCTACACATTCATAGATAAGAAAAAGTTCAACGAGATTAACCAAACAGACATTATACAATCTATTGACAATACAATATCAGAAGAGGCATTACCTATACCACAAGAGTTATGTTCTGTCCTTTATGACATTAGACGGCTCATTTCTCAAGATAAGGACCTTGATACCGAAATAGAAAGAACAGACTTTTTTAAAACATATATATCCGAACGTTCTTACCTTATACTTAGTCTGTTGTGGCATAAAAAACTGTTTCATCTATCTCTTGACCCCGAGTCGGTCAGCAAGATAGAAGATATGATATGGTCCGACCAGCATATAAAGCATATTGTAGACATAATTACTATAAAGAATGTAGAAGCCATATTCGAAGAAGAAAACAAAAGTATTATAAATTTCTACAATAACTTCATCAACGTACCTATTAACGTACCAGCAAATATCTCTAATGAAACGGAGCACTATGAACAAGAAGAAATCGTTCTGACCGATGAAATACTCAAACAAAGACCAACTGAAGACAAAAGCGAATATATTGGTCAGCCACAAGTTAAAGGTCTAAATATAGCACATAAATTAAATGACTTGATAACTTTTCTTGCAGAAAACGGCTTCATAGACAACAACATAGAAACCAAACAAAGTCTTGCTTACCGCTTTACAGGAAAGAATAAGCCGCAGAAGTTAGTAAAAGTCATACAATGGAAAGACAATATGAATGATCTTGTTTACATAATGAAAAGACTATATTTCGGAGTAAATGGCAAGTATAACAGGGCAAGAACGTTTTTTGAGACAAGTGACAATGACAAGTTCCAGGGAATACCAAATGGTCAAATATGCAGAAATGCAGATATGTCAATAGACACCGAATTAAAGAATAAAATGGACGAACTTTTTCCAGATAGCAACAAGTCATAATTGTCATTATCTGTAATAATCAGAAATACTTTGTCATACATTGTAATTAGTTTTGCATTGCTTGTTTTTATCGTTACTTTTGCAGCGTCAATCATCGGAACGACCCGTTGACAGACGATAACAAAAAGAAAAAGACATGCAAGAAAGAACGAAGCAACGTTTAAAGAAGGTAGGTAAGGTTGCACTATACAGCGCAGCTGCAGTTGGCGCCATTGCAACAATAGCTGTCGTATGCTATCAGCCCAAAGAAGGCAAGCATTCTCCACGCTCATTGGTCAGGAGTGACGGAATTCCCAAGAAAGCATTCAAATCCAGAATCCGTGCCAACCTCCAGTCTATCCTTCAACTGGTTAAACACGGTGAGTTATGTATGCCATACAAGGTTAAAGACAAATACTATACCGGCCACAACAGAGAATTGAACAATCAGATTAAACAAGGCATGGCAAAGGCAGCAGATGCAGCTGCCAATGCTGCCGCCGCTGTTTGCAATACAATCACAGAACCTCGCAATGTACAGGTAATTGCCCAAACTATTATGAATAAAGATACAAGAACTTATTTTGAGGTTGATGAGGAAGAGTACGACAACATGACAGAAGAGGAGCAGGCTCAAATTGACGAGAACCAGCTTGATGTTATGGATGATATTATGTTCCCAGACGGACACGACGAAGATGGCGACTATGAATAACCCTTTCCGTTCTTTACGCATCGTGTGCCATATCCTCGCACCAGTGTTCTGTATTGCCACGCTTATTGCGCTCGCACTACGTGCAATTGAAAAAAGTCAACTGGCAACAAACATGCAAATAACAAACAACAGTATATGGTGTACTGCCATCATTGCTGTATTTTGCATGACCATCAGCATTGGATGGTGGTTGCATCTTTCTCATAATCGAAAGGCAATACTACATAAGGGCGATTTCGTCAAAATTGTCAAAGGTCCATTTGCCGGACTTGAAGGCTATGTGATTGACAATGCCGGAAATAAGAATATAACAGTAGTTATTGATCGTAAAACCTCAAACAACTACTCAATAAGAACATCCATAAATACACTACAGAGAAAACTTAGGATTATTAGGTAAAGCCAATATGCCAATAAGATAAGGATTAGTGCTTGGAAATACTAACCACAACGTTATTCTGAAGGTGTGTCAAAACTCGCAAATTGGACTTATCCGTGGCGGAGACCTCCGCTACGGATAAATTCATGAATTTTAATTTTTACACACCCTCATTTTATGTAATTTGAATTTTAGCAAAATGAACCAATCCGACAACACCAACCAGGCAACATTACATCCTCTCGGCAAGACCTTGCGCCAACTCATTGCATCGTGTCCTTTCGATGCTCTTGCCGTGTTGCTGCGCCTTCACGACGACCTTTCGCTCGCGCAGTACAAGGAAGCCTACGACATTCTGATCAATATGAAGCCATCGGACAATGGTTGTCGCGACGTGAAGGTTGTGATGACCGACTGGAACGACGGCGAAGGTCCTCGGCTTGACGCATGGGACGTTGAGGGCATCGAATGGATGAAAATCATCGACGGACAAGTAATGATTGCCGACGATGTGGACGCACCGGAAATAGAGATTGCCCACCGTCTTATGTGGCATCTCACATTCTTCGGCTACTGTCCAGAACAGACCTGTTTGTTTCCTAAAGAATATGGCGACACGCCATACGGCAAGGAAGCACGACGCATAGAGCTACACCGCTATATGCTATATGCCAACAAGCCTATACGCCGACGCATTATAAAGTCCATTGTCGATATGAAAAAACACGGATTCAATAGCTTTGCACTTTCGGAAGGCGACTGGCGGTACATCAACAAGCGTGAGAGCCACTGCAACCGCTCCAAGCGCAAACGCCACTATCGCCTTGAGCAACGCATACGCCGACTGTCCTCACTCGACCACTGCGAGACCACTGTCCGCCAACTGCTCGACGGGCAGACCTCGTCAACTGCCATAACACGCGACGACCTCAACTTTCTTTTCCATACCGAGGAACGCACTGGTCGCGAGATGCAGTCGCGTACGTTCGGCAAACGCGACCGCACCGAATACATCCTTGAACTTATCACAAAATACAGGGCTTTGGACGGAATGCCCGAAGGTCAGCGCGTTGCCATGCGCATAGCCACATCACACGACCATCCACTCACCGACAATGAGCGCAAGCAGATATGCCTTGCCGTTGACAAAGTATGCAATGCAACAGCTACAACGCTCTGCATCGCAGAGAACAACAGTCTCGGATGCGAGATATCTCTGCTTGTGGTCACAAACAAATAAAAAAGGCACTCACTGCAGAAATTCTGAATGATGTTTTGAAGCGTAAGTAAACAATAAATGTTATACGAATTCTTACGCGAAATAGCTCCTTGCTATGAAATAGAACGATTCATAATAGGCTGAACAGTTGTTGTGTCAAAATCGCCACGTGCGAGCTGGCACTCGTCTATCCAGTCGTCAACTACCTGCCGTAGGTTCTCGGAATGAAGCGTGTCGACAAGCACCGACTTGCGGAAGCGTCGCGGACGGCTCAGGCAGTTATACTTCTTACCTTTGTTGGCAAGACTCCAAATCAAGTCGGTCTTGCCAACATACACGTATCCTTCTTCTCTTATTTTATAGAAAGACTGGATGCCAACGGGTAATCTTCTGTCGTTCAGTTCTGCCATGGTTTCTCTGCATTTGGTTTCTTATGCAAATTTAGCGGTTTTGTGCGGTTCGGCAAAACTTTCTGAATAAAATACATTAACTTTGCAAGATGAAACAAGTTAACAAGTTAACGAGTTGACGAGTTGACAAGCTGATAGTATAGTGAGCAGGATACGTACAAAAAACTCACAGTTTGGAATTATACGTAAAGAAGATTATACGGATACGTTTACGAACAACATCGGTAATAGCTCGTCAACTTGTCAACTAAAAACCTTGTCAACTAAAAGAACAAAACATGGAAGAAGATTTCGACATACGCGGAGAGCAGATCTCGAAGGGCGAAAAGGACTTTGAGAACGCGCTCCGCCCGTTAAAGTTCGGCGATTTCAGCGGACAGCAGAAGGTTGTGGAAAACCTTGAGGTGTTCGTTGAGGCTGCCAAGTATCGTGGCGAGCCACTCGACCACACACTGCTGCACGGCCCTCCGGGACTGGGCAAGACAACCCTTAGCAACATCATAGCCAACGAGCTGGGCGTGGGGTTCAAGATAACGAGCGGACCGGTGCTCGACAAGCCGGGCGACCTCGCTGGTATACTCACGTCGCTCGAGCCGCGCGACGTGCTGTTCATCGACGAGATACACCGTCTGTCGCCCGTCGTCGAGGAGTATCTCTACTCGGCCATGGAGGACTACCGCATCGACATAATGATCGACAAGGGCCCGTCGGCACGATCAATACAGATCGACCTCAACCCCTTCACCCTCGTGGGTGCCACCACGCGTAGCGGACTGCTCACTGCACCGCTGCGAGCACGCTTCGGCATCAACCTCCACCTGGAGTACTACGGACCAGAGACGCTGCAGCGCATCATCAAGCGCTCGGCAATGATAATGAAGGTGCCCATCGACGACGATGCCGCCATCGAGATTGCACGCCGCTCGCGCGGCACGCCACGTATTGCCAACGCACTGCTGCGACGCGTGCGCGACTTCGCCCAGGTGAAGGGCAACGGACGCATCGACCGCGACATTGCCCGACTCTCGCTCTCCGCACTCAACATCGACCAGTACGGCCTCGACGAGATCGACAACAAAATACTACTGACCATCATCGACAAATTCCGTGGCGGACCTGTCGGCGTCAGCACCATCGCCACCGCCATCGGCGAAGATACTGGCACCGTGGAGGAGGTATACGAGCCTTATCTCATCATGGAGGGATTCATCAAGCGCACGCCGCGCGGACGCATGGTCACTCCCCTCGCCTACCAGCACCTCGGCCGCCCCATAACTACGGGCTGCAACGCCGCCGAACCGAGCTTGTTTGACTAACCATAACTGGGAGAGGGGGCGCCCTCGCCCCCGACTCTTCTTTCAAATTCGGGGGCGAGGGCGCCCCCTCTCCCAGTTATGGCTTCGACTCACATTTCCTTTACCTGGAAAATTTCATTCCGCACTTGCTTTTACAAAAATAATCACGTAACTTTGCGTCAAACCTAAACACTATTTTATTATGGAACTACTCCTCCACTACATCTGGAAGCACCGCATACTGCCGCTGCACGAGCTGCGCACCACCGATGGGCGCACGGTTGAGGTGATAGATCCCGGACTGCACAACCGTCATGCGGGTCCCGACTTCTTCAACTCCAAGATAAAGATAGACGGCACACTGTGGGTGGGCAATGTGGAGATACACGAGCGTTCCGCCGACTGGTACATGCACGGCCACGACCACGACCCTGCCTACAACAACGTGGTGCTGCACGTGGCCTCGGTCATCGATGCCGATGTGGTGACTGCCGACGGCTCGCGCCCGCCACAGATGGAGCTGAAAGTTCCGCCGCACATCCTGCAGAACTACCGTCGCCTGCTCGCAGCCGACCGCTATCCGCCATGCCGCGACACGGTCTTGCAACTGCCGAGCCTCACCATCCACTCATGGATGAGCGCACTCGCTGCCGAGCGCCTATCCGACAAGTGCGACGCCATCAAGCAACGCGTGACGACTGCCAGCGGCTCATGGGAGGAGGCGTTCTTCGTTACCATAGCGAGAAGCTTCGGGTTTGGCGTGAACAGTGAGGCGTTCGAGCAATGGGCGGCCGGGTTGCCCGTCATGCAAGTGGGGCACCACCGCGACGACCCGTTCCAAGTGGAGGCCATCTTCCTTGGCACAGCCGGACTGCTCGATGCCGACTCCATGAACGAGCGGCAGCGTGCGGCTGCCACCGCCGACCCTTATTTCAACAGACTCAGAAGCGAGTGGACTTATCTCGCCCACAAGTTCTCCCTAAAAGCCATGCCACGCCAGACATGGCGCTTTCTCCGTCTGCGTCCGCAGAACTTCCCGTATATCCGCCTCTCGCAGCTCGCCACACTCTATTGCTCACGGCGAGCCGACCTGAGTGCCGTAACAGCGTGCAAGACCATCGATGATGTGCGCCGCGCGCTGCAGTCGGAGGTGAGCGACTACTGGCGCACGCATTACACCTTCGGCAACGAGTCGCGCCCCAACTCAAAGCACCTCTCAGCCTCATCCATCGACCTTCTCATCATCAACGCCGTCGTGCCCATGCTCCATGCCTACGGTCTCCACCGCCAGGACGAGCAACTCACGGCACGCGCCGTCGACTTCCTTGAGGCTCTTCCGCCCGAGGACAACACGCACATACGCCTATGGCAAGAATGTGGTGTAAAGGCAGAGAACGCCGCCGACACGCAAGCCATCATTCAGCTGCACACGCGCTACTGCGAGCGCAAGGACTGTCTGCGATGTCGCTTCGGATTCCACTTTATGAAGAGGTCATCCATGCCTGAAGTGACAAGCAACAAGAATCCCTGACTCACCCAGCCGCAACCGCAGCGCCACAAATGCGAAGTTTCAAATAGATGCAAAAGGCGGCAGACCGTCAGACAAAGGACATGACATATATCGTCATTTCCCCGTCTGCCGGTCTGCCGCCTTTTATATTTTTCTGATTTTTATATGTGGAAGTGCATATCAAGTTTTGACACGCCATCCACCCTTTTCTACTTTACAATCTTCACACCATTCACTACATACACCCCATGTTTAAGTTGCGTAAATGAAGTGGCGTTTTTCATGACGAGTTTTCCGTCTACAGAGTACACATCAACAGGATGCTGGTCATCGACGGTCACGCCGTTCACGGCAGTCGGCAGCGACAGTTCGATGTTGCGCGTTACATTGCCGTTGACAACGACCGGCTGTGGGGCGATATACTCTGCGAAGCCTGCCGCCGCTACTGTGAGCTGGTATTTCAGGTCGCTACGTGTAACGCTGATGGTATAGTCGCCGAGAGCGTCGGTAGTCGCTTCATAGCTAACGTCGCCGTTCTGCAGCCTTACCACGGCTCCAGCCACCGGCTGCGATGCGTATGTAACCTTTCCTGAAAGCGTTGATGCCTCTGTGTCAATGCCGAAGTAAGCCACGGGCACATTATTGTCGCTGTAAGTAGTCGAGGAACCCATGCGATAATAAGCGGAGCGGTCGGAATTGTCGGAGTCGAGTTTGTACGTCACCGTACAGTATTCGCTGCCGTAGATGTGCGTATAGACACGTATGGCCGACTTGCCGTCCCATACGATAGGTTGCGGAAGAGTGATGGTCGTGGTAACCTCTCCGCCCGCAGTAGTCTTGAAGATATCGCTGTGTGAATCCTCCTCGTAGCGGTAATCGTAGTTGTAAACGTAAATCGGGCTGATGTCAGCCAAGTTCTCACCAGGTTGGAAGGCATCCGCATCAACAGCAGCCACGCGCGCCTCAAGATAAAGTTGACCGAAGGTCTTGGCAGACGATGCTGTGCCTTTGAACACGACAGACGTTATCTTAGTGCCTGCCGGTATGCCGAATCTGGCGAGACGCTCCGGTTTGAAAAGCATATCTGTGTAGCCACCACGCTTCTCCGCATAACTTGTCTTTTTGCTATCTGCCTGCACCCAATAAATCGGCACATTGGTAGCGTCATCCTTCTCATCTCCCACTTTCACGAGAGCCGCATCGGTCTCTGCCTCGAATGTAACACTTACGAGGTCAGTCTGCTTGACGTAGAAGTCGGCAGAGTTCTTGAAATCAATGTAAGCAGAGACGGTGCCCGTTGTGCGTGGGGTGTAGCTGAAGGTGAATTTATGCACAGCGTTAGGTCCGAGTTCCACGGCATCCGCCGTAGCGACAGTCTCCCCGTTCACGATGAGGCGTGCCGTATATGACCCGGCAGCCTCTGTATTGCCGGTAGCGTTGCGCAGTGTCGCGCTTGCCGTGTAGGAATAGTTCTCCTTGCCAGTGGCAGGCATTTCCACGTCGGTTATCACCCAGTCGTGCTTGATGTCGGCCTTCTGGTAGCCGCGTATGTTGTCAATGGCCGTATAGCCTGCGCCGAATGCGATGTAATAGTTGCCCGACGGGATATTGTCGATGTAGAAGGTGCTCTGCTCACCGAAGACATAGGTGTTGCTTATTGCTCGTTTGCTGCTAAGCTCCGAGCCTTTTATCTGTCGGGCGAGAGTCCAGTTCTTGCGGTCGGCAGAGTAGTAGACGTTAAGATAAACGCCACTGCCACCATAGTAGTAGTTGGTGCGGCACACGTCGACCGCCATGCGTTCTCCGTCCTCAATCTTCATCAGCGGCAGCACGAATCTGTCGTCGGCGTTTTGGTTGCGGTTTGCCAGCAGATACACATTTGGCTGTCCGTTGAAGTCGCGCTGGCTGATGGCCCATCCGGCATCGGCATACGAGCCGTCAGGCAGTGTGCGTCCGTCCTCAAAGTCACATTTGAACTTACCCTCAAACTCATCCGGCTCACTCGGTGAGACGATAGTATTGCCGGAAGCCACGTCCACCTCGTAGATGCGTACGAACGGGCCGTCATTGGCTTTCACCTCACGCACGACAATCTTGAAATAGCGTATGTCCACGGCAGCGTCGAGGATGTTGCGGAATTCCGATTTCACCGGTGCGTTGTCATCGGAGCAAAGCAATGTCCACGACTTGTTGTCGGTAGATCCGTAAATGTCGTAAGCCTTTATGTAGCGGTTGGAGTTGTCTCCCTGCTTTATCTGGAATCCGCCCACATTCTTCGTAGCCTGCATGTCGACGACAATGGTGTGCGGCAGTTGTGCTGTCGACGACTTCCATTGTGGATGCCAGTAAGTGTTGTCGTCGCCGTCCACAATCTGCTGTGCCCTGCCGTTTGATCCCTCGCCGGAGGTTTCCTCGCTCGACTTGCTGACAACGGTCCATCCGTTTTTGTCGAGAATGTTCTGCGCGAAGAGCTCGTCCTCGGTGGCGCGACGTTTCTCTGCAGCTATGGCTTCCTTCACGCGACGCTCAAGAGGATTGATGTTAATGGTGTCGACGGGCGTGTTGACATCGGCGAGCGTGACGGCAGACGCCGCCTTGCGCGTGTTGACGTAGCCTCCCGTCTGCATGAAGAAGGTACGCTCGGAAGTGTTGTCCGTAGCGCCCTGCCCGTAGTCGGAGCGTGCGCCTGCCTCACTGCCGCCGTCGGTGTGTCCGAAGCCGACGCGATTGAAGTTGTACCACTTGCCGTCGTGGCGCGAGCGAGCGTAGCCATTTCGATAGTAGGCGCGGCGTTGTGCCTGTCCTGTGGCAGCATTGTAGTTCTCGAGGAAGGAGTACCAGGAGCTGTAGTAGGTGGAGGAGTTGCGCTTGCGCACTGTCGCCATGTACTGCCATCCTTTTCCGTCGAGGGCATTGAACCATGTTGACACGAGCATGTTGTGTTGCTCGTGCACGGTGGTCTTACCGTCGGTGGTAGTGGTGTAGGAAGTTGTCTCGGGTCGGCAGTTGGTGATGAACTGCACGTAGCGTCCTGGAGTCCATATCTCGCCGCGGCGATAGGTCTGCACGCCGGTGCCTTCATTGCCGAATCTGTTGACCGTTGTCTGCGCATCCCAGTCGACGGCTCCCGCCCTCAGGTATTCCGGCAAGTTCGGGTCCTCGTCGGTGGAACCGTCGTCCCACATAGAGAAGAGCACGTCATGGAGCGGCTTGCCATTGCTGTCGTAGCCGTTCATCTGTATGCCCATGTATCCGTTGAGCGCACCGATAGCCTCTGCGTAAGTGCCGACGATGTCCGACTCGGAGGGAATCATTATCTCCATGAAGCACCAGTCGAAGGCATCTCCCGTTGGCGCCTTGCTGTCGGATGTGTTCCATGAGTTGAGGTGCACGGACGGCGACGAGAGATAGTTGGCGGCATAAGAAGCCTCGGTCGCCGAAGTGTTGAACTTAAACGAGCGTATGCTGTTGATGGAAGAGTTGCCCGAGAGACACTCCAGCTTGTAGCGGTAGTAGGCGGAGCGCGGGAACGTCACGTCGCCGATGCTCTTCTCAGCCTCTTTCCCGGAGCCCGTCACGGAGAATTCCATCTTGGCTACGGGCGTGTCTGGGGAATTGGGGTCGGTAATGGTAAGGCGGAACTTGGCTGTGTTCCACAACTTCACGTTCAGTTTGATGCTATGGCTGACGGTGGCAGCAGGATGGTGGAAATAGTAGACGGCGCAGGCATTGGCGTCGGTCCACGATGTCAGACTGTTCACATTCTGCGGGCGTCCGCTGTCGTCGCGGCTCTCGCCGGGAATGTTGATGCCCCCTACGCCCACCTTGCCACTGACGGACTCCACATAGCCGTGGGCAGCCGACAACTCTGTCTCCACGGCTTGTGTCGGCACGCTGAAGGCGGTAAGCCCTAAGACGACACTCAAAAATGTTCTTTTTAACTCTCCCATAAGAAATAATGTATTTTAAATTTTTATGTAGTAGTAAAATACTAATTGTTGGTTATGGCCACAAAAATACAAATTATGTGGTTAAAAATACCAATAATTATAATATTTTTTATAATTATTTTTAAAAATACATTACACATCGTCACACAAATCCCTTTGCAACCGAGTTGCATAAACATTTGTATAACTTTGCAACCACAAGATGAGCAAACCATTCTCCATACTAAGCATGTGGACAGCGACCGTCATGTTGCTGCTGTCAACCGTAGTGATGCACCACCATCACTACGAGCGCGTGTGCATTGCCTTGGAGATGTGCCAGCACACTGTTTCCGGCGACACAGGCGCAGAGCCTGAGGATGGACATTCTCATCAGGAGAGCGACCGCGGCTCATGCCGCGTTCACCAGCTCCACAAATTCATCACCAGCTCCAGCGTTGCGAAAAGCATACGCCACAATATCTCCGACGGCAACTCATTGGCTGTCGCCATTCTGCCCGACGCGCGTCTTCTCTGCGCGACGGCAGACATGATTGCTGCCAATTGGCAGCACACTGCCTCAACGCTCTGCCTTCGGACGTTGAGAGCATTGAAGCGGAGAGGTCCTCCCGTCTTTTAGTTTTTTTTTTTACCTTTAATCTTTGTTTTGGCACACCTTCCCCACGCAAAATTGGTATGCCAATCATAATAATGTGGAGTTAACTTAATATCGGGGGCGAGGGCGCCCCCTCTCCCAGTAAGAAAAAAAAAACTAAAAGACGATGAAAAGAATATTATTTATTGTGGCGGTGACTCTCATCGCCCTTGCCGGCTTTACTTTCTTCGCAAGCGGAAGCAAGGCCGAGGCTCATGACGGCCATGACGGGCACGACCATGAGGAGGAAGTGGATTTCGACAACATTCCAATAACCGAACAACAACTCAAGACCGTCGACCTGCAGCTCGGCGAGATGCAGGAGCGTGAGCTCAATGCCACTCTGCAGGTGAGCGGACAACTCGTGCTGCGCGCGCAGAGCATGGGCAACGTGGCTTCGCTCATGGGCGGAATAGTGAAAAACATTCTCGTGAAGGAGGGTCAGGCAGTGAGGAAAGGTCAGGTGGTGGCAACCATCGAGAACACCGACATCGTGTCGCTGCAGCGCGAGTATTTCTCTGCCTATAAGGATGCGGAGATGGCGCGACTCGAGATGCAACGCCAGCAGACGCTTCAGCAGAACGGTGCAGGCGTGAAGAAAGCTCTACAGCAGGCGCAGAAGGACTACAAGGTGGCTGAGGCGAGCGTCGTCGGCATTGGCCGACAGCTCCAGCAGATGGGCATCAGCGTGAAGGCAGTGGCGGGAGGAAAGTTCACGACGGTGTTTCCCGTGCATGCACCTATATCGGGCACCGTGAGCCAGCTCACGGCTTCACTGGGAGCCTATGCCGACATGCAGAGCCCGCTGATGAAGATACGCGACAACCGCGCTGTGGAGGCCGACCTCAACGTCTTCGAGCGCGACCTCGGCAAGGTGAAAACGGGCGACCGCGTCGTGCTCTCGCTCACCAACCAGCCGGGCGTGAAGATTTCGGGCACCGTCTACAGCATCAACCAATACTTCAACGACGGCACGAAGGCCGTGGCAGCCCACGTGCGCCTCGACCCGCAGAAGGGCACCCATCTCTTCGACGGCATGTACGTGCAAGGCTCCATAGCCACTGGCAGGCAACTCTGCAACGCCCTGCCCTCGAAAGCCATCGTCACCGCCGACGGCAAGAACTATGTTTTTCTACTCAACAGCACTCCCCGAAACGGCAAGTACTCTTTCTCGCGCCACGAAATCACTACGGGCATCTCTCAGGACGGTTTCACGGAGATTTCGCCTTGCGAACACATCACGAAGGGAAAGAAGGTAGTGATAGACAACGCATTCTATCTGTCGAGCCTGACGGAGGAACATGGGGAGCATGATCATTAAGAAGTTAAGAAGTTAAGAAGTTAAGAAGTTAAGAAGTTAAAGAAGTTAAGAAGTTAAAGAAGTTAAGAAGTTAAAGCCATTACCTTTACTTCTACGGTCTTTACTTCTTAAATCTATCGCAAGAAAAGCATATGGCTTTAACTTCTTAACTCCTTAACTTCTTAACTCCTTCTTAACTTCTTAACTCCTTAACTTCTTAACTCCTTCTTAACTCCTTAACTTCTTAACTCCTTCTTAACTCCTCCTTAACTTCTTCTTTAACTTCTTAACTTCCAATTAAAAAAAACTATGTTTCAGAAACTCATCACATACTCCATCCACAACAAGCTCGTTGTGGGTGTACTGACAATAGCACTCATCGTGTGGGGCGTGTGGTCGCTCGTGCGCTTGCCGTTCGACGCCACGCCCGACATCACCAACAATCAGGTGCAGGTCATCACGCAGGCTCCGTCGCTCGGAGCGCAGGAAGTAGAACAGTACATCACGACTCCCATAGAGATGGCACTCGCCAACATCCCGCGCATAGAGGAGCGGCGCAGCATATCGCGCAGCGGACTGTCGGTCATAACGCTCGTCTTCGACGACAATGCCGACATCTACTGGGCACGCTCGCAGGTCTCACAAGTGCTCGAGAGCGTAAGCAAGGAACTGCCCAGCAACACCGACACGGAAATGGGGCCCATCGCCACCGGACTGGGCGAGATTTTCCACTACACCGTGCACGCCCGGAAGGGCTACGAGCATAAATACTCGCTCACGCAGCTGCGCACCATTCAGGACTGGATTGTGCGCAAGCAACTGTCGGGTACGCCGGGCGTTGCCGAGGTGAGCGGCTGGGGCGGATACGTGAAGCAATACGAGGTGGCGATAGACAACGAGCGCCTCAACGCCAACGGCATCACCGTCGGCGAAATCTATTCGGCATTGGAGAAGAACAACTCCAACACGGGCGGCAGCTACATCGAGGAGAACTCCAGCCAATACTACATCCGCGGCATCGGTCGCGTCAGTTCTCTGAAGGACATCGCCGACATCACCGTCAAGACCATCGGCTCGACGCCCGTGCGCATCGGCGACGTGGCACACGTCGAGGAGGGCCATGCCGTGCGCTTCGGAGCCGTCACGCACAATGGTGAGGGCGAAGTGGTGGCGGGCATCGCCATCATGCTCAAGGGCGAGAACTTCCAGGAGGTCAGCAAGAACGTGAAGGAGCGCATCAAGCAGATACAGCGGTCGCTGCCCGAGGGCGTAGTGATAGAGCCGTTCATCGACCGCACCGACCTCGTAGAGCGCGTGGAGGGCACCATAGCACGCAACCTCATTGAGGGCGGACTCATCGTCATCTTCGTGCTCGTGCTCTTTCTCGGCAACTGGCGTGCGGGACTTGTCGTGGCGTCGGTCATACCGCTGTCGATGCTCTTCGCGTTCGGCATGATGAAGGCGTTCGGCATCGACGGCAATCTCATGTCGCTCGGCGCCATCGACTTCGGTATGATTGTCGACTCGGCGGTTATCATCGTCGAGGCTGTCGTCACGCACATCAACACGGGCCACTTCTCCAATCCGCAAGTGCGCGCTGCCTACCAGGCGCACGCTGCCCGTGGCGGCGACACCGCCACTCCCAGTACATTCCGACTGACACGGAAGCAAATGGACGAGGAGGTGCACTTCTCCGCCTCGCGCATACGCCAAAGCGCGGCGTTCGGCGAGATTATCATCATGATTGTGTATATCCCGCTGATGACCCTCGTCGGCATAGAGGGAAAAATGTTCCGCCCGATGGCGCTCACGGTGTTCTTCGCCATTCTCGGCGCGTTCATCCTCTCGCTCACCTACGTGCCGATGGCGAGCAGCCTGCTGCTCAGCCGTTCGGTACACACGCGCAAGACTTTGTCTGACAAGATTATTGAGAAGCTTCAGTCGTGGTATAGGCCCGTGCTGGAATACTCTCTGAAGCAGAGCAAGAACGTCATCACGGCAGCCGTGGCTCTGTTCTGCGTGTCGGCAGTGGCGTTCAGCTTTCTCGGCGGCGAGTTTATCCCGAGCCTTGAGGAGGGCGACTTCGCCGTGGAGATGAGCCTCAAGCAAGGCACGTCGCTCTCGCAGATGGTGGAGAGCTGCACGAAGGCGGAGAGGCTGCTGAAGGCGGAGTATCCCGAAATAAAGCAGATAGTGAGCCGCATCGGCAGCGCAGAGATTCCAACCGACCCTATGCCCGTGGAGCGGGCCGACATCATGATTGCCCTAAAGCCCAAGGACGAATGGACATCGGCGAAAACTCCCGACGAGCTGCGCGAGAAGATGGAGCACACGCTGAAGGACATACCCGGACTGGAGGCTGAAATCTCGCAACCCATACAGATGCGCAACAACGAACTTCTGACGGGCATCAAGCAGGACGTGGCGATAAAGATCTTCGGCGACGACTTGAAGACGCTCTCCGAGCAGGCAGAGAAGGTGAGGCGACTGGTGGAGAATGTCAATGGCGTGAGCGGCACTATGGTGGAGAAAGTGTCGGGCTTACCACAAATCCAGATACGCTACGACCACGAGCGCATGTCACGCTACGGACTGTCGGTCGACGACGTAAGCTCCGTTGTCGCGACTACGTTTGCCGGGGCAGTGGCTGGCGCGGTGTACGAGGGCGAGAAGAAGTTCGACATCGTCGTGAGGCTCACCTCTAACGAGCGCAACGCCGAGACGCTCGAGCAGCTGTCGGTGGCGCTCCCGTCAGGCGAGAGCGTACCGCTACGGCAGATTGCCGACATCGTGTACGAACCGGCACCGGCTCAGGTGTCGCATGAGGACGGCACGCGGCGCATCTACGTCGGCTTCAACGTGAAGGGACGCGACGTGCAGTCGACCGTCAACGAGATACAGACAAAACTCGACAAAGAGCTAAAGCTGCCCGAGGGCTACTACTTCACCTACGGCGGCGAGTTCAAGAATCTGCAGAGCGCCACACGCCGACTGATGGTCGTCGTGCCGATAGCACTCATAATAATCCTCTTGCTGCTCTATGCAACCGTAAAAAACCTGCGCGAGTCGCTCTTCGTCTTCTCTGCCATTCCGTTGGCGGCGATAGGCGGCGTGTGGGCGCTTTGGCTGCGCGGAATGCCGTTTTCCATATCGGCTGGCGTGGGCTTCATCGCGTTGTTCGGCGTGGCTGTGCTCAACGGCATCGTGCTCATCGGACAGATAAACCAGATGGAGCACGAGCAACGCGAGAAGCTTGCAGCGGCTGACATGGAGGACGCGCCGGGGACGGGGGCGTCCCCTCTCCCATTTATCGTGGAGAGCTGCATGATGCGCCTGCGCCCGGTACTGATGACGGCTCTCGTGGCGTCGATGGGCTTCCTTCCGATGGCTCTCTCCCACGGCGACGGAGCGGAGGTGCAGCGCCCGTTGGCGACGGTGGTCATCGGCGGACTCATCACGTCGACACTGCTCACGCTGCTGGTGTTGCCGGCAATATACAAGCAGTTCAGCAAGAGAAAATAAGCAATAGGAACATGTAAAAATAATCTTGAACACATACTTTCTAATATGAATACAACAAATATTATAAAAAGAATGTCACCACAACACATTACGTTCTCCATGCTATTGGGGAAAGTAATGATAGCTCTTTGCACGATTGGCGGAGTAACTTCCTACGCCCAGACTATATCTCACCCCCAAGCCCTCTCCCTACCCCAGTGTCTCTCGCTCGCCTCGGAGCACAACCTGACGCTCCGGCAGGCTAACCTTCAGGTGGAGCGGGCGCGTGCCTTGCAGGGCACGGCATGGGACGTGGACAAGACAGAACTGTCGCTCGCGCAAGACCCTACGTCGGGCGGCTCGCCCGACAACGCCCTTGCCGTTTCGCAGACGATAGAGTTCCCCACTGTTTACGCCGCACGCCACGGACAACTGAAAGCGGAGACAAGGGCGGAGGAGAAGCGCCGCAATGTGGCGGCGCAGCAGGTGAGGGCGGACATCACGGCTGCCTACTACGACCTCGTCTACCGCAAGGAGCGCGTCGCCATCATCCTCGCGCAAGACTCCGTCCTTGCCCACTACGCCAGCCTCGCCAACAAACGCTACGAGGCTGGCGAGGCGCGACAGCTTGAGACTCTCTCCGCCAAGCGGCTTCTGCACGAGAACAGCATGGAGCTTGCCTCTGCCGAGAACGACTACAAGGCGGCGCAGCTCACGCTTGCCTCTCTCGTCGGCTCCGACTCCGCCATAGAGCCTGCCGACTGCCGACTCTCCCCCGTCGACTACCAGCCGGGCGGCTTCTCCTTTGCCGCCTCCGCCGAGGGAGCACTTGCCTCCGCCGAGGTGGACGTGGCGAGGAAGGCTCTGCGCGTGGCGAAGAACGGCTACGCACCGTCGCTCTCCCTGGCACTGAAAAGCCAACTCGTCATCACGGGCTGGGACCCCTACCACGAGAACCGCTCGCGCTACTCCGGCGGCAACTTCATGGGCTTCGAGGTGGGCATCGGCGTGCCTCTGTTCTTCGGTGCCACGAAGGCGAAGGTGAAGGCGGCACGCAAGGAACGCGAGATTGCGGAGATGGAGATGAGCCGCCAGCAGGCTGCACGGCAGACCGACTACAATGTTGCCCTCGCGCGCTTCAGTACGGCGCTCGCCCGTATGCGCCATTACGAGACGCAGGACGCAGCTGACGCGGCAGAGATTGCACGCCTCGGAACGGTGGAATACGAGAACGGGGAGATTTCCTACATCGAATACATCAACGCCTTACGCGAGTCGGTCGACTCGCGCCTGAAGCACGCGGCTGCCGTCAACGACTACAACCAGGCCGTGGTTGGACTGAAGCGTATAACGGGGGATTAGCATGACGTACACATCATCATGGGAAAAAAAATCTCGCTTACATGACAATATTTGCATCACTCCTGGCGCTCAAAACTTGCAGATGAATCAGCCAAAAGGTCTTTGCCCGATTTTTCTTCAAGGATTTGCGTGCATACGCTAAGCGTTTGTGGCTCAAGAGAATACGCTTGCCACAAAATCCAGTGTGCAAGAATAAAGAATGTGAAATGAAGTTACAACATACCAAAAGTGGCACTTTAGAAGGTCTAAAGTGCCACTTTTGGTTGACAGAAGCGCCACTCTAACAATACAAAACTGGCGCTTTATGAGGGGAAACGTTGGTTTTTTTACCTCTTTTTCCCTCTTTTTTGATGGAAAAATATACAAAAGTCATGTCTTGGATTCCCTCACTACCCGTTTCAAGGAAGCGGAAATCTCCAGAATGAAATTTTCTTTTGTAATACTTTTTTACTCTTACGTACAATATTTGTTTCTGCAAAGCCAGCTCGTTAATAGAGCGTTTTTGGCGAAATGCGGAAGGAGAACGTGTAGTCCTTGTACTCCACGCGGTGGCCCTTGCGTGCGCGTCCGTCGCCGCCCCAGCTGTCGACGCCGCCTACACCCGACTGCACGAGGTCGATGAACATGTTGGTGTACTTCGAGCGTTCGAGCGACTGCGGATGGCGCTGATGCTTCTCCATGCCCTCGTCGAGCGTGAGGAGGTCGTAGTGGAGAGCCGAGGCAGAGAAGAGCTTGTCGCTCTCAAGGCGGAAGCCGAAGCCGTCGCTGTCGGTCTGCTGCCACCAGCGCAGGTCGCTCATGGTGCCGGTCTCCTGCGGACGTATGTAGGGATAGAAGAGCTGGTCGGCAGAAGCGCGGTAGATGCCTACGTTCTGCGAGAGCTTGCGGTCGGAATAGTTCTCGACGGGTCCGCGACCGTTCCATGTGGCGTTCTCCATGCCGTAAGGGAGATTCATCACCATACCGAAGCGCAGCATCTCGGGCACGTCAGCCCCGGGAGTGGTCTTGAGCGACTGCTCCACGACGAGCGAGCCGTCGGCGAGCACCTTATAGACAAGGCGCAGCTCCGACTTCACGGCAGGCATGTCGTAGCTGGCTGTGACGGTCTTGAGCTTCTTGTCGACATCGAGCGACTTGAGCTGCAGCTCAGGTGTGCGCCATGCAGCGAACTTCTTCTGCGACTCGGCACCCATGTCGTTGTCGGTGACGGCGCGCCAGAAGTTGGGCTTCAGCGTTCCGCCCTCGCCAAGCATTGATTTTCCGCCCACCTCATACTTTGAGATGAATCCCGTCTGGCGATTGAACTGAAGCGTGAAATTGGGCGCCTGGAAGGTTATCTGCGCCTCCTTCTTCTTGTCGGAGAGCTTTATGCCCTTCAGCGCCTGCACGTCGGAGTCGGAGAGGCGCAGGTCGGTGCCTTTGCACTCGCGCAGGGGCAGCTGCTGATGTGCCACGATGTCGCCCGCCTTGAGCAAGCCCTCATCTTTCTTTAGACGGTACTCCACGTTGAGCATCACGTCCTTCGCCTCCTTGTAGTCATTGAGGTTGTAGGGCAGCACTACGTCAGCGGAGTTTCGCGGCAGAACCATAGAGAGGTCGGCGATGGTGCCGTTCTGGTATTCGATGCCGTCAGCCACGATTGCCCACGAGAGCGAAACGTTGTCGAGCGGGCGGAAGAAATTCTCGTTGAAGACGTTGATTGTCTTCTTCATGAGCAAGTCTTTCGGAGTGGTCCAGATGTTCTGATAGAAATACTGTACGTCCCACGCCTCGGGGTTGGGTTTGCGGTCGGGCGAGATGAAGCCGTTGCAGTTGAAATTGTTGTCGGAGGGGTCGTAGGAGTTGTAGTCGCCGCCGTACTTGAATATCATGTTGCCCTTTGCGTCCTTGCCGCGGAGTCCCTGGTCGACGAAGTCCCAGATGAAGCCGCCCTGGAAGTTGGGGTTGGAGCGTGCGATGTCCCAATAGTCCTTCATTACGCCGCCGGAGTTGCCCATGGCGTGGGCATACTCGCAGAGAATCATCGGCTTGGTCTGCGAGGGGTCGTCGGCGAAGCGCTTCACAGCCTCAGGCGTGATGTACATCTCGGCGTAGATGTCGGTGTTCTCGCCCGTGATGGCGCGTTCGAAATGCACGGGGCGCGACGGGTCGTAGGAGTTGATCCAGTTCTTCACGGCAGCGAAATTCTTGGAGTCTGCCGTCTCGTTGCCCATCGACCAATAGATGACGGACGGATGGTTGTACTGCGTCTGCACGTTGTGCTGATTGCGCTCCATAATGGGGAGGGCGAAGAGGTCGGTGGTGGTGACGGCGTTGCGGTCGTAATAGAAGCCATGGCTCTCCTGGTTGGCCTCGGCGCAGACGTAGAGTCCGTACTCGTCGCAGAGGTCATAGAAGTAGGGGTCGTCGGGATAGTGGCAGGTGCGCACGGCGTTGACGTTGAACTGCTTCATGAGCTTCACGTCCTCAAGCATGCGTTCGCGCGACATGACGTAGCCGCCGTCGGGGTCTATCTCATGACGGTTGGCGCCCTTGATGAGCACGGGTTGGCCGTTGACGAGCAGCTGGCGATTCTTTATCTCTACCTTGCGGAAGCCTGTGCGCACCGGCACCGACTCCACCTCGCGGTTGGCTTGCTGCACGGTGACGAGCACCTTGTAGAGATTAGGCGTCTCGGCTGTCCACTTCTGCGGGTTGTCGATGTCGAAGCGCACGGTGGCGTTGATGAGCGCCACGTCGTGGCCCTTCGCCTTCTTCACCTTCGAGGAGTTGAGTATCTTGCGCGAGATGCGCTCGCCACTGGGCGTGAAGAGGTCGATGATGAACTTGGCGTTGCCCTTGCCCTTGATGTTGACAGCGAGGGAACCGTTGCGGTAGTCGGCGTCGAGGTCGGGCGTCACGCGCACGTCGTCGATGTGAGCCGACTTGGAGCGTGAGTAGAGGAAGCAGTCGCGAGCCACGCCGGAGAGGCGCCAGAAGTCCTGATCCTCGTCATAAGAGCCGTCCGACCAGCGGAAGGTCTGGAAGGCAATGAGATTGTCGCCCTTCTTGAGATAGGGCGTGAGGTCGAACTCCATCGCCGACTTGGAGTCCTCGGCATATCCCACGTACTGTCCGTTGACCCATAGGTACATGTTGGACGTGACGCTGCCGAAATGGGCTATCACCTGGCGACCGTCCCAGGAGTCGGGAATGTGCACCGTGCGGCGATAGGAACCGACGTGGTTGTCCTTGACGGGCACCTCGGGCGGATTGTCCTTGAAATGGCCGCGCCAGGCGAAGCCTATGTTGACGTATTCGGGGTCGCCGTAGCCGTTGAGCTCCCAGATGCCGGGCACGCGCATCTTCTTCCACGAAGAGTCGTCGAAGTCGGTGCGGAAGAAGTCGGTTGGACGCTGGTCGGCATTAGCCACCCAGCGAAACTGCCAGTCGCCTTCAAGCGAGAGATAGTTGCTGGAGGCATTGCGGTCGCCCTTCATGGCTGCCGCGCTGCTCTCGTAAGCGAAAAAGGATGTGTGGGAGGGGAAGCGTCCCACGTTGTTCACCGACATGTCGTGCCACTCGGTGAAGGAGGGCTGCACGGTGTTTGACGCCGCGTTTGCCGCATGGGCGAAGCATGGAGTCATGCCTGCCACGGCGAGTGTCAATATAAAATGTTTCATCGTATATTGCTGTATTGTTTAAGTATTATTTGAGGTTTTCATTATCCAATCACAAAGGTAAGCAAAATTATTCGAAGCCACAAACAGTAGAGCGACCAATCTGCTTGTCTGCTGACAGCATGTCGAAGACAAGCGAAACTTCAACTTTTATTTGCGAATGACGAAAGAAAAATGTAATTTTGTTGTTAAACAGCAGCAATTATGAACTACAACACGCACACGCTTGCCAACGGCTTGCGCATAATACATCTGCCCTCATCCTCTCCTGTCGTCTACTGCGGCTACGCCGTGGCTGCAGGCACACGCGACGAGGAGCTCGGACGCGAGGAGGGCATTGCCCACTTCTGCGAGCACATCACGTTCAAGGGCACGGAGCGACGCAGCTCCATGAAAATCCTCGGTTGTCTCGACAGCGTCGGAGGCGACCTCAACGCCTTCACCAACAAGGAGGAGACCGTCTATCATGCCGCCGTGCTCAGCGACAACATCGACCGCGCCGTCGACCTACTGACCGACATCGTCTTCCACAGCACCTATCCGCAGGAGGAGATAGACAAGGAGGTGGAGGTCATCGTCGACGAGATTGAAAGCTACAACGACTCGCCTGCCGAACTCGTCTACGATCTCTTCGAGAACGCCATCTACGAGGGGCATCCGCTCGGTCACAACATTCTCGGCTCTGCCGAACAGCTCCGCACCTACACCACGGCAGACGCCTTGCGCTTCACCGGACGCCTCTATCGCCCCGACAACGCCGTGTTCTTCGCCTACGGCGACGTGAAGTTTGAGAAGCTCGTGAGGCTCCTTGAGAAAGCCAACGGCGAAACAACGGAGAAGAGCGGCGGAACGAAACTGCCGACAACTGGCGGCTGCAACGGGGGCAACACCGCTCCATGCTGCCTCGCGCCCTACAAGCCTCAGCGCATAGAGCGCCACATGGACACCCATCTTGCCCACGTGATGCTCGGCACACGCGCCTACGACGTGCACGACGAGCGCCGCATCGCACTCTACCTGCTCAACAACATCCTCGGCGGACCGGGCATGACGGCACGCCTTAACGTGTCGCTGCGCGAACGCAACGCGCTGGTGTACACCGTGGAGAGCATGATGCAGAGCTACAGCGACACGGGACTCTGGGCTGTCTACTTCGGATGCGACCCGAAAAACATCGGACGCTGCCTGCGGCTCACACGCCGCGAGCTCGACAAGGTGATGGAGCGTCCGCTCTCCGACGCACAGCTGCGTGCAGCAAAGAAGCAGATACGCGGACAGATCGGCATTGCCTGCGACTCGCGCGAGTCGTTCGCCCTCGACTTCGCCAAGGGCTTCCTCCACTACGGATGGAAGAAGGACGTGACGGCTCTCTGCGAACGCATCGACCGGCTGACGCCTGCCGACCTGCAACGCGTGGCGCAAGAGACGTTCGCCGAGGAGAACCTGACAAGGCTGATAATAAAATAATAGAAGTTTCGCATGTCTTCGACATGCTGTCAGTAAACGAGTAGACGAGTAGACGAGTAGACAAGTAGACAAGTAAACAAGGATGACACCATTGAATTAAAGGCCATGCGTTGACAATTGTTAACTGGGAGAGGGGGCGCCCTCGCCCCCGACCTTTCAAAAACGAAAAGAGGGTGTGTCAAAACTCACAAATTTTGACACACCCTCTGTTGAACTTTTCTTTAAGCAAGTTTCTTTTCCAGTCGCTCGCGTATGGCGGCGATGAATCCCGCGGAGGTCTTCGTCTGCGGCACAACGCCCTCCATGAGTCCGGCAAGATCCTTCGTGACGATACCCTCGTTCAGCGTGTCGAAGCAGGCAGCCTCAAGCTGGTTGGCGAAGTTGACGAGAGCTGGAAGGGAATCAATCTCGCCACGCTTGCGCAGAGCGCCGCTCCACGCGAAGATTGTAGCCATCGGATTGGTGGACGTCTGCTCACCCTTCAAGTAGCGGTAGTAGTGGCGTGTCACGGTGCCGTGGGCAGCCTCGTACTCATACTTGCCGTCGGGCGAGACGAGCACGGACGTCATCATGGCAAGCGAACCGAACGCCGTCGACACCATGTCGCTCATCACGTCGCCGTCGTAGTTCTTGCACGCCCATATGAAGCCGCCCTTGGAGCGGATGACACGTGCCACTGCATCGTCAATGAGCGTATAGAAGAACTCCAGACCGCGCTTCTCAAACTCCTCCTTGTACTCCTCGAACACCTCATAGAAGATTATCTTGAACTGAGCGTCGTACTTCTTCGAGATAGTGTCCTTCGTAGAGAACCAAAGACTCTGGTTGGTGTCGAGGGCGAACTTGAAGCACGAGTGGGCGAAGGAACGTATGGACTTGTCGGTGTTGTGCATGGCCTGGAGCACGCCAGCACCCTTGAACGTGTGCACAACCACCTCCTCGTGCTTGCCGCTCTCGCCGTCGAAGACGAGTTTTGCCACGCCCGGTTCGTCGGCGCGTATCTCCACGCTCTTGTAGACGTCGCCATAGGCATGACGGGCGATGGTGATGGGCTTCTCCCAGTTCTTCACGGCAGGATGGATGCTCGGAATAGTGATAGGCGTGCGGAAGACGGTGCCGTCGAGGATGGAGCGTATAGTGCCGTTGGGGCTCTTCCACATCTGATGGAGCTTGTACTCGTCCATGCGCTGGAGGTTGGGCGTGATGGTGGCACACTTCACTGCGACGCCAAGACGCTTCGTCGCCTCAGCAGCATCCTTGGTTATCTGGTCGGAGGTTTCGTCGCGCTTCACGAGTCCGAGGTCATAATACTCTGTCTTGAGGTCGACAAACGGAAGGATAAGCTCTTCCTTTATCATCTTCCACAATATACGTGTCATTTCGTCGCCATCCATCTCCACGAGTGGAGTGGTCATCTGAATCTTCTGTGTCATATTTGAATTAGGAATTTTAAGTTTTGAATTTTGAATTATTCTCGGGATGATTTTGAATTAGGAATTTTGAGTTTTGAATTTTGAATTATTCTCGGGCTGATTTTGAGTTAGGAATTTTGAATTTTGAGTTTTGAATTATTCTCGGGCTGATTTTGAGTTAGGAATTTTGAGTTTTGAATTTTGAATTATTCTCGGGCTACGCCCTGCGATTTTGAATTAGGAATTTTGAATTATGAGTTTTGAATTATCCAATTCAAAATTGTTCAATTCACAATCGGCGAAGCCGACCAACTCCTAATTCAAAACTCAAAATTCCTAATTGCTTCAGCGTTTCGCTGAAGCATAATAGTTCATCAGGCATCCTTCGGCAAGAATCTGCCGTTCGTTCTCCGTGAGGTTCTGGAAGAAGAGACGGAGCGGCTTCAATGTGCCGTTCTTCCTTATCACATTGGCATCAATCTCCTCCTTACCCGAAAGGATGGCATCGCGTATGCCCGACACATAAATCTTGTCGCCTGGCAGGAAATCGAACTCTACGTCCTTAGCGATGGTGAACGGCACGATGCCCCAGTTGATGCAGTTGGAGCGGTAGCGTTTCGTGGCATACTCATAGCAGATGTTGGCATCGCCGCCGAGAACCTTCTGGCATGAGGCAGCCTGCTCGCGTGCGGAGCCGTCGCCGGGGCGGTTGGCGAAGACGCACGAACCGAAGGACGTGTCCTCTGCCTTGGCACCCACCTTGGCGAGAGCCTCTGCGATGTTGTCCGACACGTCGCCATTGCGCCGTGCAAGGTCTTGCTTCTGTATATCCTTGCTAAGCCCGACGTACTCGGGCACACGGCGCGAGAGGGCAAACTCCGAGAGCTTCAGCGGATTGGAGCGGTAGGAACTCGTTTCGCCCGAGGGGATAAGCTCGTCGGTGGTGGTCACGGGGTCGTGGATGACGGCAGCAAGCTCAAGGAGCATATTCTCTGCCATGGGGTACATCTTGGGCCAGTCCTTGATGTTGGGACCATAGCGCAACTCCGTCTCTGGGTGTGCCTTGCCGAAGCCGTTGTAGACACGGCATTTGTAAATCTTGTCGTCATACTGATAGGGAGCGTGCTCATTGTCGTAGTCAACGTCTGTGGCAGCGGTGATGACGCCTCCGTTGGCAGCAGTGGCAGCGATGGAACGTGCGTCCATGAGAGCCACAAGCGAGAGCTGACCCTGACCGGGCTTGGAGCCTTCACGGTTGGGGAAGTTGCGCGTAGTGTGGCGAAGGCTAAGCCCATTGTTGGCAGGCACGTCGCCAGCGCCGAAGCACGGACCGCAGAACGCTGGCTTCATGACAACACCGGCGTCCATGAGGTTGGCAGTGATGCCCTCACGCGTCACCGCCATGGAGACGGGCGTTGACTGCGGATAGGCAGAAGCCGTGAAATATCCGTTGCCGATGCTCTTGCCTTTGAGAATGGCGGCAGCCTCAGCGAGGTTGTCGTAAGTGCCACCGGAACATCCGGCAATGATGCCCTGGTCGGCCTGCACCTTCCCGTCGACAATCTTGTCGAGCAGATGCACGTCGACCTTGTCGCCGAAGCGGCGCTTGGCGTCGGCCTCAACGCGCGAGAGGATGCCTACGGGGTCGGCTTGTAGCTCATGGATGCTGACAGCGTTAGACGGATGGAACGGCAAGGCGATCATCGACTCCTGCGTGGAGAGGTCGATGCGTATGAGCATGTCGTAGTAGGCTACATCACCCGGGCGCAACTCGCGGAAGTCCTCGGGACGTTCGTGTATCTCGTAATGGCGGCGCACTTCGTCGTCGGTCACCCATATTGAACTTAGACACGTCGTCTCGGTGGTCATGATGTCGATGCCGTTACGGAAATCGATGGGCAGGTTCTTCACGCCCGGACCGGCGAACTCCAGCACCTTGTTCTTCACGGCTCCGCTCTCAAACGTCGCCTTTACAAGCGAGATGGCGACGTCGTGCGGACCGACACCCTTCTTCGGTTTGCCCTCAAGCCATACAAGCACCACCTCCGGCGCATTGATGTCCCACGTGTTGCGCAAGAGTTGCTTCACGAGTTCGCCGCCACCCTCGCCTACGCCCATGTTGCCGAGGGAGCCGTAGCGCGTGTGGGAGTCGCTGCCGAGAATCATGTTGCCACACTTCACCATCATCTCTCGCGCATACTGATGGATGACAGCCTGATTGGCAGGCACGTATATGCCACCGTACTTCTTTGCGGCGGAAAGACCGAAGACGTGGTCGTCCTCATTGATTGTGCCGCCCACGGCGCAGAGGGAGTTGTGGCAGTTGGTCATGGCATAGGGCAAAGGAAATTCCTTAAGACCGCTGGCGCGCGCTGTCTGAATGATGCCCACGTATGTGATGTCGTGCGACATCATGGCGTCGAAGCGTATGTGCATCTTCTTGCCTTTTCCGCCGTCGATGTCGTGGGAGCGCAGTATGCCATAGGTGATGGTGTTCTCGCGTGCCTCATCGGGAGTGATGCCTTGATAGTCGGCGCGGATTTCATTTCCGTTAAGGAGATATACTCCATGATTAATGAGTTCAACCATAATGTCAATGTTTTAGGATTTCAAAAGATAAAGTTAGTAATAATATTCTAAAATCAAATACATATTGTCGGTTTTTATCCGTTTTTTCTTTCTTATTCAAGAAAACATCCGTTCATTCCATTCAATACGCTATGGAAAAAGACTACGAGCGAAAGCATGTCGGCACTGCCTCCGGGCGATATGTTGCGCGCAATGAAGTCGCGATTCATAGCCTCCAGTCCACTGACGGAAAAGCGATTGAGCAACTGCCTCGCCTCTGTCTTCACGGACTGCATTGTGGGAAGGTCGGCGCGATAGACGATGTTGGTGTCGTCAAGGTCGCACATTATGCGCAGGAGTGTCTTGTGGAGGGCATAGGAGTCGCCGCTGCTGACGCATCTTACGTAGAACGGAAGCCAGTGGGAGAAGAGCTGAGGATAACCCTCACGAGCGTTGTCGAGGGCGCCTTTCAACTGGGAGAGGGGCTGGGGCTTACCTGCCATCGATAGTCCGTTGGACTTTTTTTTCGCCTTGCTTCCGTGCGTATCGTGAGTGTCGGGAAACTGGCTGGCAATGGACGCCAATAGGCGCGACAGTGAATTCATAATGTAATGACTATCGGCTGAGGCGGGAGCGCTCCCTGTTATTGACACTCCATTCATGTCGGGGGCGAGGGCGCCCCCTCTCCCAGTTATTGCCGCCATTGTGGCGACAACTGCGAGTCCGAGGGAGAAGAGCGCACCCTTGTGAGTGTTGACACCACCCGTGGCGTCAAGCATGGCACGCTCTGCTTCTATTCCTATTCTTGCTATTTCGCTGTGATTCGGGAGTTGGAAATTGTCACTGTGATTCAAGTGCTGAGAATTGTTGCTGTGGTTCGGGAGTTGAGAATTGTTGCTGTGGTTCGGGCAGGAAGAGAAGGGAAGCTGTGCCAAGCGCACGAAATAGGGACGAAGGACGGCAATGCTGCGCTGCATGAGCGCATAGTCCATGTCGCGATGTGCTCCACTGTCGTGGAGGTCGACGAGTCCGGGTTTGGGCGTCGTGGAGAGTTCGGCTTGCAGGGCACGCGTGGCAAGGTGGGCTATTATATAAGGTAAGGAGGAGAGGGGAACGAGGCGTGCGGCATCCCGAAGGCAGCCTGCCTCTATAGCGTGGCGCACGCGCGAGGCGCTCAGCGGCTCGCCGTCCTTCCCAAGGCGCTCTATCTCTCTCACGTCGTCGAGCTCTTGCTTCATCAACTCATTGTAGCGCCGCGTAAGGGCGTCGGAAGGCTCCGTGCCGACGAAGCGCACGCTTGTGCCAAGGGCAGGCGCAATGTGTCGGCGGAAGAGATCGAGGTCGAGCAGCATCTGCGTGTCGGACGCGTCAGAGAGAGTTTTCAGAAAATATGTTGGGAATGTCGTGGCACTTACGGCATAGTCGCTGCCGTCGCAGAGCGTCACGTTCTTCATGTCGTTAATCCCTCGGCTCACCATCTCCTTGCGTTCTGCGTATGAAAACATGGAACAGTCTTCCTTAACTAATACCACGAACAATCTTTCCACCTGAGAGGAAGCCTGCTCGATGAGGAAACGATGGCCGAGGGTAAACGGATTCGCGTTCATCACGATGCAGCCAGAGGACTGATCCGTGTATTGCGAAGCTATTGCATTCAGTTTCTTTTTATATTCTTCTATGCCTCCTACACCTGTCTCCATGAGTATCGCCTCTGGAGCCTCAGCGAGGAGGCGGAACGACAGACTCTCGAAGACACGACGGTTACGCGGCTTTGTGAAAAGCCGCACGCAATGGTAGCCCTCGCTGTTCGCCTTGGCGATGAGATGCGACACGATGCTGTTTACTCTCGCCTCACCCTTATAGGCGTCCGCCACCGCCACACACTTGATGACGTCACGCTTCAGCCCGCCTCCAGCCACAATCTCCCCGTCCGCTTCGTCGACGAGGGCTGCATAGTAGTCCAAGTCGTCGTAGCGCAAGCCGCTGTCATGCAAGAAACATTCTATTCGACGGCGGTGGATGGGGATGGATGGTGAGAGACTGATGATTTCCATTGCTGTATGTCGTTGTTGATTCTCGCCCATATCTCTTCCTGCGTGTGTGAGTGCTGCCTCATGCAGTATCTCGCCTCGCGGTTGCAGACAAGGCAGCGGCGCGGCTGCTCCCCTACCCTCTCGCGCGGCACCGGACAACCCTCCGGGTCGATGATGTCGATGTCGAAGAGGCGCCCGAGCGGATGCGTGTCTTCTATACCTACTGCCACACGCTTGGCGTCGAGCAGGGACATAGGAGTGAGAAGATAGGCTTCATAACCGGTCAGCAGGTCGCGCTCCGTCATGCAGCCGGTCTCCGGACGGAACGCCTCGCGTATGGCGTCAACGCCGGCGTGGGCGACGAGGAGCGATTGGCTGTTGCGCTTCACGCTTCCCGGCATGACGACAGTAAGGCACACCAGTGTCTTTCCCGAATTATCAGCCAGCAGTTTCATCTGCATAGCATGGCGTGCATCGCGGCTCGCCAGGAGTGCGTGAAGCGTAATGGTCATAATGGTATGTTCTTTATCACATCGAGCACCTCGCCGCTACGTCCGAGCACTACGCCCACAATCTTGTTGCCAAAAGGTAGCGGAGCGGGGGTGCCAATGATGGAGAGGGCGCGGTCGCGCAATGCTTCGAGCGTTACGAGTTTCAGTCCGGCAGCGCGCAGACGCTCGGCTATCTCGGGTCGCGACGGGTTGACGGCGATGCCGTATTCTGTCACGACGACGTCCACCGTGCAGCCGGGCGTGATGAGCGTTGTCACTTCATCCACGACGCAAGGAATTCTTCCTCGCAGCAGCGGACAGACGATGATGGACAGAGCGGAGTCCTCTGCCGTGTCGGGATGGCCGCCAACGGCACCGCGAATGATGCCGTCGCTGCCGACGAGCACGTTCACATTGAAGTTGACGTCCACCTCAAGGGCGGAGAGTATAACGATGTCGAGATAATGCGTGGCGGAGCCTGCCTCGTGCTTCGAGGCGTACTCGCACGCCGACACCTCCTTGTGCATGGGGTCGTCGCGCAGGGATTCCGCCGCCACCTTATCGAACGACTGCACGTCAATGAGCCTTTCGATGAGCCCCTCCTCGTGCATCCTCACCATGTGGGCAGTGATGCCGCCAAGGGCAAACGACGCCTTTATACCCTGATCTATCATGCTTTGGCGTATGTACTTCACGGCAGCAAGCGACGCCCCGCCCGAACCGGTCTGTATGGAGAAGCCCTCACGGAGATAGCCACTCGCCACTATCACCTTCGCCGCCTGCTTTGCAAGCAGAATGTCGCGCGGGTTCTTCGTGTCGCGGATGGCGCCTGAGGCTATCTTAGAAGAGTCGCCGACGCTGTCCACCTCTACCACGTAGTCGACGTCGTGCTCGGATATGGCGCATGGCGTGTTGGGATAGTCGACAAGATCGTCGGTGAGCACCACTACCTTGTCGGCATAGCGTGCGTCGGGCAAGGCATAGCCAAGCGAGCCACAGATGCTCTTGGCTGAGGCGGAACGGGAGTAGCCGCAGGCGTTGCCAAGCGGGTCGGAAGAGGATGCACCGAGGAACGCCACGTCAATGTGAAGTTCTCCGGAGGCTATCGCCTCACCGCGTCCGCCGTGGGAGCGGAAGACGACGGGCTCATCCATTAGTCCGTGTGAGATTGCGCGAGCCAGTTCGCCGCGCAGTCCGGAGGTAGAGATTTTCGTTATGACGCCATTCCTTATGTGCTCTATGAGTGGCTCATGCACGTCCTGGAGGCTTGATGCCGCCAAATGCAGATTCTTGAAGCCCATCTCAGCAAGCTTCGCCACCACCATGTTGACAACCTTGTCGCCGCCACGGAAATGATGGTGGAAGGAGATGGTCATGCCGTCGCGCAGTCCTGAGCGGCTTATTGCCTCCTCAAGCGTCATGAGCTTCGGGCTACGACGCTGCAATTCCATGCGCGGCGTGGTGTCCTTCGGCTGTTCCTTCACATTGTTATATACACTCTTTCCCATCGCCTCAGCCACTTGCGCGGCGACAGACAGTCTTTCTTTCAGTGTGCTCATGCCAAGTCCTCCTCTTTTATTACGCCCGACGCCAGCGCTAGGTCGATTACGCGTTGTGCCCTTATCACGACCGGACGGTCCACCATCTTGCCGTTGACGGCTATCACTCCCGATCCCTTGCGCTCCGCCTCCTTGATGGCGGCAATCACGGCGAGGGCCTTGTCGATGGCTTTCTGCGTCGGGGTGAACACCTCGTTGATGATCTCTATCTGCCGCGGATTGATGATGGACTTGCCGTCGAAGCCGAGTTGGTGTATCAGTTCCACTTCCTTGCGGAAGGTCTCCATGTCGTTGAGGTTGCTGTAGACAGTGTCGAGGGCGTCGATGCCGGCAGCGCGTGCCGCCACAACGATGGTTTGGCGTGCCAAAAGCAGTTCCATACCTTCGGGAGAGCGCTGCGTCTTCAGATTGGCACAATAATCCTCTGCACCGAGTGCAATGCCCATCATGCGCTTCGAGGCGGTGGCTATGGCATAGGCATTGACCACACCGAGCGTGCTCTCTATGGCAGCCATTATCTGCGTGCGGCCAACGCATCCAAGCCCGCGCTCCACTCGCTCTATCTCGCGCTCCACCTCAACCACCTCCTCAGCGGTCTCTGTCTTCGGCATACGTATCACGTCGACACCCGCCTTCACTACAGCCTCGATGTCTTTCTTGCCGTAGGGCGTGTTCAAGGGATTGATGCGCACCACCATCTCCGTGTCGCCGTAGTCAACAGACTTCAACGCGTTGTAGACGAGCAGGCGTGCCGCATCTTTCTCCGCCATGGTGACGGAGTCCTCAAGGTCGAGCATAATGGAGTCGGGTCCATATATATGGGCGTCCTGCATCATGCCGGGATTGTTGCCCGGCACGAACATCATGGTTCTTCTCAGTCGTTTCATAGTTTTCTTGTTTTGGTTAGCATAAAAAAGGGATTGCGTTTACTCCCAAACGTCCTTGCCCGTTGCCCTGACAGCGGCTGCCGTTACGCGGGCTCGAATGGTGCAGTCGAGCGCACCCTTGTCGGTGGCATGCACCTCGGCACTCGTGACGCCAAGCTGTTCAAGCGTCTCGCTTATCACGGCGCGTATCTGGTCGCCGAATTGATAAGCAACGGAACTTTGCAGATGGATGTCGAGCCCTTCCCGGTCGGTGGGGGCTATCTGAATCATGATGTCGCCGGACTCAAGGGTTCCGGCAGAGGCTTGTTTTAGTTCCATAGGTTTCGTTTGTTTTAGTTGTTTAGCGGTTCTTAGTTTAACGATGGTAAAGTTAAGCAAATTACCCGGAACCGACAAGCGTTTCGCTCTCTTTTTTTTACGCCGTCCAATTCGACATGGAGAGATTGCTATTCGTACAAACCGCTTTCCTGATGACATTCCGCTGAGATGGCACCAAATGTAAGAAATGGAATGTCAATAAAAGAATAAAAACGACAATAGAGACAATAAGGACAACGCTGTCGGATGTTGTCTCTATTGCCTCTATTGTCGTTAATTCAGTTAATGTCGTCAACGGCGTTATGGCGTAACGCCGTTGAATGTCGTGGCGAGGATGTCCCTACCCCCCGTTAGTGCTTATTTCACGACCTTAACACCGTTTATCACGTAGACGCCGCGCTTGAGCATCTGGAGAGATGTGGCATTCTTCATTACGAGTTTGCCGTCAACGGTGTAGACGTCAACCGGGTGCTGGGCGTCAACGGTGATGCCGTTGATGGCTGTCTGACACTCGTCGCTGCTGGCGGCAGGCGACTCTCCGCCCGTGTACACTGCCGACACGCTGTAGCGTGTTGGAGGCGCTGTCGGGTCATACTGGAGCGTGTAGCTCGTAGCGTTGGCGTCGAGATTCTCTACGAGTTCACCATTGCGGTAGACATTGTAGCCCTGCAGCTTGCCGAAGCCTGAATAGTAAGAGATGTCGTCGAGGAGCAAGCAGTAGGCATTGTCGCTCTTCGTGGTGCAGCGGATGGCGAAGTAGTTGGCTCCGTCAGGCAACTGAGCAGAGAACGACGACCATGCACCGCCCGACTGCGTGAACTCCTCCAGCTTCTGGAAGTCGGCAGGAGCGTTTGTCTTGTCGGAGTAGAGAAGTTCGATGGTCTGCGGATAGCGTATGTTGCTCATGTCTGGCTGGGCGTTGTTAGCCCAGAAGATAACCTTCTGCGTCAAGCCTGAGAGCATCGGCGAGATAAGCCAGTCGTCGTTGTCGTAGTAGACGCCCTTCTTGTTGACGATGTCGTAGCTGTACATACACATGAGACTCTTGCTGCCACTGTGCGCCTTGATAGAGGCGTTCTCCGAAGTGATGCCATTCTGGATGGCGTCGGGGTTGAAGACAATGTAGGTGTAGCCCTCGTTCTCATGCGGGAAAGCCATTCCGTAAGAGCCCCACCATCCGCCGGTCTTCGATCCTTTCTTTGACGTGTACGTCGTCCAGTCGCCAAACTGGTCGATAGTCCAATTGTCGTACTTCTCGAAAGTCTCGCGCATGCGGTTGCTTGCAGGCTCTGGAGTGTCCCATCTCATGCTGAGCGTAGATGTTGACTCGTCCTTCGTTGCGCTGAAGTTGGCAGGCATAGGAATGCCCGACTCCGTGAGGTCAGCAGCAAACGTAGCTGTGTTATTAGCCGTGTACTCGTCGGCTGCGTACTCCACGCTTGCCACGAAGTTGAGTTTCGACGACTTGGAGTTGACGTCGCTCGTCACGTCGACATTGAACGTCTTGCTTGCGAGCGGCTCAAGAGCGTCGCTGACGGTCTCGTCGAGGAAGGTGGTGGAACCAGCCTTGAGCGTTACGTGATAGCCGGAAGCCGTTTTCTCGCCGTTGTTCGTAACGGTGACAGTGGCGCTAACCGTAGCGCCCTTCTTGACTGTAGCCGGAGCCTTTACGTCCACGGCGAGGTCATTGGCGTAGGCGTTGCGCACCTTTACGTCGTCGAGCTGTATGATGCCGTAGATGTCAGCTGTGCCCTTGAAGGTCAGCACGACATAAGAAGCCTTTGCCATCTCTGCCGGAATCTTGAACGAAGAGCGGTGCCATTCATCGCTCTTGCCCGACACTGTTGCGTAGTCGATGGTGCCGATGAGCTGCTGCTTGCCGCCGGCAGGCTGCGCGTAGACCTCAAGTTTAGCATTCTTGCCCGGTGTGGCGTTGTGGCTAAAGACAACGGAAGGATTGCTGGCACCTGCGAGAGCTATCTTGCCCGAGTTGATGTCGGCAGAGCTGCCGTTGCTATAGGACGTGAACGAGAGGCAGTTGTTGTCGCCGTCGCTTGATGTCTGTTCGTTCTGAAGGAATCCTCTGCCGTTGTCGGCATCGCCAGTCAGCGACCACCACAGCGGAGCGTCGTCCGTCTTCACGAAGTTGGAGCTGAACGGCAGCTGGTAGGCAGCGCCACTGAGCACTACGGGCGACTGCTGCGGAAGGCTCTCACCCTTGGAGTTCTTTGCCGACACGGTGTACATGCCGACGGTCTGTGCGCCCGTTGTCGTATTTATATTATCAGTGTACTTCGGTTCTGTCGTGGAGCCGATGAGCTGTTGGCTCACGTTGCCCTCGACGTTGCGCACACGATAGACATTGAACGTAACGTCCTTCTGAATGACTGCTCCGCCATTGGTGCCGAGAGCCGGCGTAGCGTCCCATGTAAGAGCCACGTTGCTAAGATTGTCCTTGGCTTCGATGTTCTGCGGAACGGCAGGCACGTCGAGTCCGACGTAAGCGGCAACAGTAGTAGACGTGCCGGCTCCTGCTGCAGTGTAGGCAGTGATAGTGTAGTTGTTGAAGCCCTCAACCGGGGAATTGTCAGTGCATGTAAGCGTTGAGCCGGCAGCCGACTGTCCGAACTCCTTCACTGTCGTGCCGTCGCGTGTCACGACAACCTTCGTGATTTGTGCCACGGCATTGCCCGCAACGTTCTTCGACGGCAGGCGGAAGCTGATAGTGGACTTCAGCGCTGTTGTCGGGTCGGGCGTGATAGTGAGATTCTCCACGGCAGCCGGTCCCTCAAGACATCCGTAGTCCTCGATGGAGAAGTCCTTCACGAGGATGCGGCCCGTCTGGGCAGAGCTCAAGGCATGTATGCCAAAGTAGAGGAGCTGATCCTTTGTCGACTTTATCTCTCCAGAGTAGGTGTTGCCGCCAGAAGGGATGGACGTCTGCGAGAGGAAGTTGTTGGAAAGTGCGCTCTCCGTGGCAGCGTTGCCCCAGCGTGCCTCTATTTTCTCGTCGTAGAAGGCGAGCGATTTGCTTGCCGTGAACGCCACGCGGTAGGCGTGGTTAGCCTGGAGATGTATAGGCGGAGTTACGAGCCAGTCGTTGGCAGTTTTGTTAGCCGTGGCATAGTAGGCACACTTGTCCACGTCGTCCCAGTCCCATGTAGAGCCGTCGCCGTTGGCGTCGATGGTCTTGTAGAGGTCGAAGGCGCTCTGTGTGGCGAATGTCTCCTTGTAGGGAGGCTCGATGTTGTCACCGTAGTTGACGGCAGCCGTCAGGCGTTCCTCGCCGCGTTTGGAGCCGTTGATAGGCGTCACGCCATAGTAGTAGTTGCGCAACTGTCGGTCGGTGATGGTCTCCGTAAACTGCGTGCCGCTGATTGCGGTCGCCACCTTCTTGCCTTCCGGATAGCGCACGATGTCGTAGGTGAGCGAGCCGAGGTAACCTCCGTTGACAGTCGCCGTAGGCGCGCCCCACTTGATGGTAGCCTTGCCCGTAGAGGCTTCAATCTTCAATGTAGCGAAGGATGCCTGCTTCGGCGTGTCGTAGCCGACGAAAGCCGTCGTAGCGGTAGGCTTGCTGGTGCCGGCAGCATTGGAGAGAGTGGTTGAGAAATAGTTCATGCCCTCAGGCGCCGTAATCTTCACGGTCGTGGAGGAGTTGGCATTGACCTTGCCCGTTGCCACCAGCGTCTTGCCGGAGCGCATCGTGTAGGTAAGTTCGCCGCTGAGCGTCTGTCCGCCATAGGTCTTGCCAGGAGTGCTGATGGAGAGCCATCCCTCCGTAGAGGCGCCGTCGAACTTGACGCTTACCGTTGGAGAAGCGGGTGCTCCGTCGGCAGGCGCCGTTTCGGGAATGGCAAGACCATAGAACTGCTCGTCGTGAGGGAAGTCGGCAATCTTCGTTGCAAGACCCGTCGAGAGGTCAACCGTGTAGAGAGCGCCGTGGCGGTCGGCATCGAGAGCCGCCCAATAGAACGTGTCGTCCTCGGGGTCGATCTCGCCGCTTTGTCCGAAGCTCTTCTCCGACGACGGAGCTACAAAGACGCCCGTTGGTCCAATTTTCTTCTCCTCACCGGTGAGCACGTCAATCTCGTAGAGGTTGCCGTCGGTGGCAACGCCGTAGACGCGCTCGTCGGAGCTGCATCCCATTGCCACATATTTGTGGGTGGAGGCAGCGATAGTGGAGCGCTTCATCGTGTTGTAGTCGATCACTCCAAAATCGAAAGCAGACATGTCAGCCGTGTAGAACTGTCCGTACACCTTTCCCGTAAGACGGCTTGTGGCTGTCTCTGTGGCGAGGAGCGACATGTCCGTAACACTTTCCGGAGCATAGGAAGAAGCCCATTTATTGTTGGTGTTGAGCTGGTAGTAAGTGATGATGATGGAGTTACCGCTCGTCTTGTAGTTGATGAGGTCGTACTTGCCGTCGCGATAGGACGAGCCGCCGTTTGGCTGGAGAGTGCGTTCCGACTCGGTGCGCAGGTCGGTGAAGCCCGACGCTGTGGCGGCGTCGAACGCCATAAAGCCATACTGGTGGCTTGCCGTAGGCCATGCTGTGGCGTACGACATATAGCCCCACAACTGCCGCGAGGCGGCACGTGCCGCAGCCTTTAGCGGACTAAGGAAGTTTGCCCCCGTCTTTGTCTCCTTGCGGAGGTCGGACGGCTGGCCGTTGTTCTGCGCCAATGCCGGCGTGGCTGCCATTGCAATGGCAACAGCAGTCATGGCAGAGGCAACAGAGCGTCTGTTTCTTCTGTTCATATTATAGGTTTTAGAGTGAGAATTAACGCATTACTTAATAACTTATGCAAATTTATACATAATTATGTTAGCAAGCAAGTTAACTCCCACCAAATAAAAGACTTGCCAAATTATTTAACATCATTTGGCAAGCTAAAACCTACTTTGTCAGAAGTTTTGTTATTTTATTCCCCACGCCTTGAGGCAGTCGAAATCAATTGCGTCGAGTCCTGCCTGATGGAGCGTAACGGAGCGGTTGTGGTCGTTGAGATAGTGGCGCGTGCCGCACTTGTAGGACGGATTGGCAAGCGAGAGGTGCATGACGTCGGCGACGGGCTGCGCCTTTATGCCGGCAAGGGAGAGCATCGTCGGAAAGACGGAGGCGTTCGACTGTACGTCCTTTCCCTTGTTGGCTTGGAGTGCCTTCATGATGTCGGCGTTGGCTGTGCGGTACTGGCGCGAGGTCCATACGAGGAAGGGCACGTGTATGCCGTGGCACGACGGTACGGGCGAGGCATGGAGGAAGCGTTCGCGCGAGTCGTCGAAGATGTTCTCGCCGTGGTCAGACGTGTAGAGCATGGCAGCCTGCACGCCTTGGCGTGAGAGCATCTGTATGATGCTATGCAAGAGGCGGTCGGTCTGCACGATGGTGTTGTCGTAGGCGTTGAGGAGCTGTGGACGGTTCTTCGCCTCAGCCTCCGTCGGAGTGTCGGGAAGGAAGACGGCATTGGCCTGCGCATAGCGGTCGCGATAGTTGAAGTGTGAGCCGTAGGTGTGGAGCACTATCAGCTCCTTACGGCGGTGCTTGGCAAGGATGTGCTCCAAGTACGGCAGAAGGCGTTCGTCGCTGGTCAGCGCCGCAACGTCGTCTGTTGGCTTTGCCTTGTTGTCGGCATTGTCGCGGATGAACACGAAGTCGTCGGCTTCCTCGCCGAAGAAGTCTATAAAGGAGTGGTTGGGCTGCTGATTGGAGACAAACGACGTGTGGAAGCCTGCCTCACGGAAGGCGCTGACGAGGCTCTTCTCTCGATAGAGTCTGCCGTGGTCTTCGGCAGAAGCGGCAGAGAGGAGCATCGGCACGCTCTTGTGAGTGGTGTTCGACTGCGACAGCACGTGCTGGAAGACGCAGAGACCCTCGGTCTTGGAGAGCAGCGGATTGGTGTGGCGCTGATAGCCATAGAGTTGAAAGTTGTCGGCGCGTGCCGTCTCGCCGATGACAAGCACGTACACCTCCGTCGTGTCGCTCGGATGAGTGGAGCGTGCGCCGAAGCGGAACTGTGCCACGTTGTCCTTGTAGTGTGCCGTGCGATAGCTCTCACGGCAGGCGAGATAGAGATTGTAGAAGATGTTTGCAGGATAAACATGATCCTCTGCGCGATAGTCGAAGTCGCCGTCCTTGGGGTAAGCGACATAAGACGCCACAATGAGCGCCACTCCAGCCACGCCTCCCCACAACGCCTTGCGGCGCGTGCGCTTGAGGAATGTCTCGTCCTGCTCCTTGCGGTGGCGAGCCCACGACACGGAGGCGAGCACGAGCAACGGCACGTAGACGATGATGACGGTGCCTACGGCGGGGATGAGATTGCCGAGCAGCTCCATAGCCTCTCCTGGATTGGTCGTGACAAGATTGAGGAACATGTCGACGGCTATCACGCCGCGTCCGTAGAGATAGAGTAGCACTATCTGGAAGGCGGCAAAGAATATCAGCAGGAAGACGCGCCACACCTGCTTACCCGTGTCGCGCGAGAGCGCCATGAGCCATGCGTAGACTGCCACGGGCAACACTACGTTGGCTACACATGCCAGTAGCGGCATGTGCTCCGTAAAGCATAGTGCCACGTTGGGGATGGCGAGTGATAACACGCAATAGAAATATAGGAAATGTGGGGCCGTGAGACGGCGCAATAGAGATTTGAACATTGTTTGTTTTTTTGATTTATTTAGGAGGGAAGGAGTTAAGGAGTTAAGGA
>DLKG01000055.1:59358-67628 GCA_002490315.1 Prevotella sp. UBA7594
TTAAGAAGTTAAGGAGTTAAGCCATTACCATTTGCTACTACATAACATATGGCTTTAAATTTTTATTACGTTTAACCTCTTGATTCCTCTAACTTCTTGTTCCCTTTGAGGGTGTGTCAAAAGGCAAACAATACGGGCCACACTCAGCTTTGCCGCTTGACTTAGCAAGGAAGGACAAAAGCCTCTCATAGCCAATGCTTTTGCCCTTTCAGGGCGTGCTGCTCATACTCTGCATTTTCCCAGGGCGATGCCCTGGGCTATGGGCTTATTGGGCTTTCAGCCCGCATTGTTTGCCTTTTGACACACCGCCCTGTGAAATATTTGCCTATTCTTGCGAAGGCAAGCGGCAAAGCCGAACGCGGGGCACATTACTTATTGTTTTGACACGCCCTCAAAGCCATTACCCCTTTGCTTACGCAAAACATATGGCTTAACTTCTTAACTCCTTAACTTCTTAACTCCTTCTACTTCTTAACTCCTTCAACTTCTTAACTCCTTCAACTTCTTAACTCCTTCAACCATTAGAACGCTTCATTGATGTTGAAGATAAATCCACTCTGTCCCGACTTGCCTAATCCGTAGTCGAGGCGAACGTTGACATTCTTCTTAAACTCCCAGCGGTATCCCAAACCGTAATTGGGCAGAATGTGTGACATCTTGAAGTCCTTGAAATTGGGGAACACCGTTCCGGCGCCCACCCATACGACGATGCCGTTGCGTCGCCACACGTGCTGGCGCAGTTCTATCTGCGCCTCCACCTTGTGTTTGTCGCGATAGCGTCCTTGATAGTAGCCTCGCATGGAATAGCTGTCGCCGAGCTGTGCGAGCATCGACCATTCGGTGGTGCCGAAGTTGAGCTGCGTGCGGAAGTCGCCGGCGAGCGTTGCGCCGCGCCAAACGGGCACATAGCCGTCGATGCGGAAGTCGGTGGTGGCAGTGAGATGCTTGTTGGCGAGGAACTCCGGACGAACAAGTTGCTGGAATGAGACGTACATTCCTCGCTTTGGAGCCGTGAGATTGTCGCGCGAGTCGTAGATGGCGGTAAGGCCTACGCCGAGGTTGAACGTCGAGTGGCGTTCGCCCTGAAGCAGTTCCGGATTGTGAAACTTGCTGCCATACACATAGTCGAGCGCCACGGTGGGACCGATGAAGAAGTCGTTGGCTGCACGGAAGAGCCAACTTGCTTTCGCCTGCGCCTGCCAGCGGTTCATCTTGCTCTTGTTGTCGTTGTTGTCGCCCATCTCGTAGCCCAGTCCCCAGATGTAGCAGGGGAAGGAGTAGAAATAGAGCGTGTAGTCGATGCGGTGGCTGTCGTGCGGGAATTTGTGGGTGCCACGCACGCCGAGCATATAGAAGCCGACGGTGGAGACGTCGCCGAAGAGCGACACGTTGCTGGGTGCCGAGAGCGAGTCGGAGGGGTCGGAGCGGTAGAGTCCGGCAGCCACGAGTCCTATGCCGAGCTTGGTGTCGGTGCTATAGTGTGGGCCGCCGATGATGCTGAAGTCGAAGCGCTTGTTTTTCTTCTCCTTGTTGGCATCGTTGAAGTAGTCGAGGAAGCGCTTGAAGAATCCGCGCTTCTTCGCTGTGGGCTGCGCCATGCTCGCCGTTGTGCTGTCAGTAAGGCTGGAAGTTTTGCCGTCTGCCACGCTGTCGGCAACAGTTAAAGTTTTGCCGTCAACGATGCTGTCGGCGCGCTCTCCCGCCAAGGTCGACATGGACATGAGCAGGAAAGCGGCGAGTATAATAAGGGTGCGAGGTCTCATTATTTATATATATATCTGTTTTAGCTTCTTCACTCCTCTTTAGTAAACGAGTCCTACGTTGTCCACCCAGAACGTGTTGCCTACGGTGCCCACGTAGGCTCCGCCATGGCTTGAGGAGAACTGCAGTACGATGTGCGTCGGCGTGGCGTCGGCAGGAGCCCATCCGGTTTCCTTCACGAGTACGCTCTTGCCCTTGGAGTTGCGGGCATAATCAGTGGAGCGGAGTCCCATGAGGGAGGCGTTGTAGAAGGATTTGCCGGTGATGTTGCCGTAGTGAATCTCGTAGGTGGCGCCGTTCACCCATCCGTTCGTTGACTTGCCGTACTTCACGACGACGGTGCCGACACGCTGTGCCGTGATGTTGCCCTTGGCGTCCTCATGACGCTTCTGGAGCAGGAGCAGCGCCACGCAGTAGTCGGGGCCTGCCACGGTGGTCACCTTGGAGAAGCCTGTTTGGCGTATGCGGTTGGGTGTGCCTGGCACCTGCACGCGATAGTCATAGCGCAGAGCCTTCGGACGCTGCGTGAAGGGGATGCCGAAGTTGAGTGCCTTGGGGCCGTCCTTAGTGCCGGTGATGGGTTCGCGCATGTCACCGAGGAAGATGCTGCCGGCGGCGAGCACCTTGATGTTGATGAGGCCCAGCACCTTGCAGGTTTCGATGTGTGTCACCAACTTCGCGCAATGGCCAGAGCCGTGGTTGTCGCGGTAGACTGAGTTGTTGGTCTTCGTGATGCCCGACACCTTCGCCATGACGTTGCTTGTGCCCCAGGGGGAGCCGCCGAGATTGGTGTAGGCTTTGTTGCCGGTGAGTGCGCGTGAGGGACCTATCTCGTAGAGGGTTTTATTGTGGCCGCCGATGATGGCCGATTCATGGATTTCGCGTGTCACCCATGTGTCGAAATTGCCATACTTGAACGGGACAAACTTGCCGTCGGCAAACGTGGATACGCTGCCACATACACTAAGCATTGCTGTGAACAGAACTTTTAAAACTGACTTTTTCATCGTTTTTTCTACTTACTATTCTGAATTGTTGTTATGTCATTTTCAATAAGATACGATGACATTTCATACCTTTTTACCTTCAAGGCGGCAAAGTTAAATAAAAAAGGCAAATGCGAAAACTTTTTTTTGCTAAAAGTTTTCCATTTGCCTTAATATTTAATGTCCGTCAATGGCTTTTTGGATTAAACGGACAATTTCTGTGTACAAAAGACTATTCCCGTGTTTCCGATTGTCACTTGCAGATGATTTCCACTGCCTTGCACACGATGTGGTTAGACTCGTTGATAAGCCTGAAGTACTCGTTCATGTCCCAGATGTCGCGTGCCACGAGCGCCTTCAGTTGCAGGCGCAGTTGGGGCAATGTGCGCTTCATTTCCTCATCGTCGCGCGGCTTCACCTTGGCGCGTGCCGCCTCGGCGAAGATGCTGTCGATGGCTTCCTGCGGGAAAGAGAAGTTCTTGCAGAAATCGTCGAAGGAGGGGTAGCGGTTTTTCAGTTCCGTGCGATGCTTGTCGACGTAATGGAGCGTGGCATTGATGAGAAGGGAGCGTGCGGCAAGCTGTCGATGGAAGGCCGTGTACTGCGTCGTGTCGAGCGGCACGAAGACGTCGGGCATGATGCCTCCGCCGCCGTAGACGGTGCGGTGACGGCGCAGCGTGGTGTACTTGAGGGAGTCGGCGAAGTGGATGGAGTCGGCGGAGTAGAGCTCGCCGTGCTTGAAGCGCTTCTCGATGTCCTGCGCGTAGTCTTCCTTGTCGCCTTTCTCGTAGGGTTTCTGTATGCAGCGGCCGGAGGGCGTGTAGTAGTGGGCGACGGTGAGCCTCATCATGGAGCCGTCCTCAAACTCTATCGGGCGCTGCACGAGGCCCTTGCCGAAGGAGCGTCTGCCGACGACCGTGCCGCGGTCCTGGTCTTGTATGGCGCCGGTGACAATCTCCGCAGCCGAAGCGGAGAACTCATTGACGAGCACGCACACCTTGCCCTTGACGAGCTTGCCGCCGCCCGTGGCGCGAAACTCCTGGCGGTTTTGCGAGCGTCCCTCGGTGTAGACGATGAGGTCGTTCTTCTGAAGAAACTCGCCAGCTATCCTCACGGCAGCCTGCAAGTAGCCTCCGCCGTTGTCCTGTAGGTCGAGAATGAGGTCGCGCATACCTGCCTTGGAGAGGGAGTCGACGGCTGTCATAAACTCGTCATAGGTGGTGGCGCCGAAGGATCCGATGCGTATGTAGCCCACACGCGGGCGTATCATATAGTAGGCGTCGAGGGTGTGGACGGGAATCTTGGCGCGAGTGACGGTGAAAGAGAGCATATCGCTGACGCCACGGCGCTTGACGCCGAGGCGCACCTTCGTGCCGCGCAGTCCGCGCAGTCGGCGCATGATGTCGGCGCGTGCCATCTTGACGCCGGCGATGGTGGTGTCGTTGACGGTGATAATGCGGTCGCCGGCGAGTATGCCTACCTTCTCTGAGGGTCCGTTGGAGACGGGCTGTATGACGAGGAGCGTGTCGTCAGAGATGTTAAACTGCACTCCGATGCCGTCGAAGGAGCCTTGCAGCGGCTCGTTCATTGCCTTTGTTTCCTTGGCGGTGGTGTAGGAGGAATGGGGGTCGAGTTTCTCGAGCATTCCGCGTATGCCGTCCTCGACGAGTTTCTGGTCGTCGACGCTGTCAACGTAGAGGTTGCTGATGGCAAGCTCGGCTATCTGGAGCTTGCGCAGGGGATTGGTTTTCTGAGCTGTTATTCCTATCACTGCAAGAAGCACGAGTGAGAGGATTATTGTTCTTTGATTTCTCATTTTTTCTTTTGTTTAACTGGGAGAGGGGGCGCCTCGCCCCCGACCTCGCCATAAATTTAACTGGGAGAGGGGGCGCCCTCGCCCCCGATCTCGCCATAAATTAACTGGGAGAGGGGGCGCCTCGCCCCCGACCTCGCCATAAATTAACTGGGAGAGGGGGCGCCCTCGCCCCCGATAGATATTGCCTCTTTAGAGATTACGTATGTCATTGCAAACGTGTCGGGGGCGAGGGCGCCCCCTCTCCCAGTTATTTTGAGGCGAGGGCGCCCCCCTCTCCCAGTTATACTTCTTCCTCGGGCAGGTCTTCCTCTACGACGAGGTTTTCGATGATGAAGTTCTGGCGTTCCATGGTGTTCTTGCCCATGTAGTACTCGAGAAGTTTCTGCACTTGGTCGGTCTTGTGGAGCGTCACTTGCTCAAGGCGCATGTCGGGACCGATGAAGTGGGCGAACTCCTCGGGGGATATCTCGCCGAGACCTTTGAAGCGCGTTATCTCCGGGTCGGGTCCGAGGTCTTTTATCGCCTGCTGACGCTCCTCGTCGCTGTAGCAATAGCGCGTGATGAAGTCGCTCTTCTTCTCCTTACCCGTCAGGCGGGCGTCGGCGTCGGCGATTACTTGCTTGTCGCGTATCTTCGTGCGGCGGTTGCGCACGCGGAAGAGCGGTGTCTGGAGAACGTAGACGTGACCTTTCTTGATAAGGTCGGGGAAGAACTGTAGGAAGAAGGTTATGATGAGCAGGCGTATGTGCATACCGTCGACATCGGCATCCGTCGCCACAATCACCTTGTTATATCTAAGCGTGTCGAGTCCGTCCTCTATGTCGAGGGCAGCCTGGAGCAGATTGAACTCCTCGTTCTCGTACACCACCTTCTTGGTCAGTCCGTATGAGTTTAGCGGTTTGCCTCGCAAAGAGAACACCGCCTGCGTGTTGACATCGCGGCTTTTCGTGATGGAGCCGCTGGCGGAGTCGCCCTCTGTGATGAAGATGGAGGAGTCCTCCTTGCGTTCGTTCTTGGCGTCGGAGTAGTGGATGCGGCAGTCGCGCAGCTTTCTATTATGCAAATTTGCCTTCTTGGCACGCTCGCGTGCGAGCTTCGTGACGCCAGCCATTGCCTTGCGCTCGCGCTCGCTCTCGGAGATTTTCTGCTGCATCACCTCCGCCACGTCGGCGTGGATGTGCAGGTAGTTGTCGACTTCCTGCTTCACGAAGTCGCCGACATACTTGTTGATGCTCTCTCCGCCCGGCGCCATCTGCAGCGAGCCGAGCTTTATCTTCGTCTGGCTCTCGAACATAGGCTCCTCGACGTTGATGGCAATGGCGGCAACGAGTCCGTTGCGTATGTCGGTGTACTCGTAGTTCTTCGAGAAGAATTCCTTTATTGTGCGGGCGATGTGCTCCTTGAAGGCACTCTGATGGGTGCCTCCCTGCGTGGTGTGCTGTCCGTTGACGAAGGAATGGTACTCCTCGCCATACTGGTTGGTGTGGGTGAAGGCTATCTCTATGTCGTCACCCTTCATGTGGATGATGGGATAGAGCGGGTCGGTGGTCATCGTGTCGGTGAGCAGGTCGGCGAGTCCGTTGCGCGAGATGATGCGCCTTCCGTTGTACATGATGGTGAGTCCGGAATTGAGATAGGTGTAGTTGCGGAGCATTGTCTCCACGATGTCGTCGTGGAAGGAGTAGCCGATGAAGAGCGTGGGGTCGGGCTCGAAGAATATGTAGGTGCCGTTCTCGTCTTCGGTGTCCTCGGTGACGTCGCTCTTCAGTGTGCCGCGCTCGAAGGTGAGTGCCCTCACCTTGCCGTCGCGGAACGATTTCACCTCGAAGTGTGCCGAGAGGGCGTTGACAGCCTTCACGCCGACGCCGTTGAGGCCCACGCTCTTCTTGAACGCCTTCGAGTCGTACTTGCCGCCAGTGTTGAGCACGCTGACTGCCTCGACGAGCTTGCCTTGCGGAATGCCGCGTCCGTAGTCGCGCACGCTGACGCGCAGCCGGTCGTCGACGTCCACCTCAATGCGCTTGCCGGCGTTCATCTTGAACTCGTCGATGGAGTTGTCCACGACTTCCTTCAAGAGCACGTAGATGCCGTCCTCGGGCAGGTTGCCGTCGCCGAGGCGTCCGATGTACATGCCGGGACGCGTGCGCACGTGCTCCATGTCGGAGAGGTGGCGTATGTTGTCGTCGGTGTATTGTACGGTGGGTTGTTCTGTCTGTTCTTCCATATCTTTTGCTTTGCCTATCTTTTGCCGATCTAAGCTTATATACTAAGGAAATTCAAAACTCAAAATTCAAAACTCAAAATTCCTATATGCTCTTCTTGTAGCAGCGTCTTCTCTTGTGGCACTCGCGCTCAAGATACTGCCACTGTCCCTGCACCTTCTCGTTGGTCTCCATCTCGACGTGGGTCTCGCCCCACTCGAAGCCGTACTTCTGGTAGCGCGGTATGAGGTCGTAGAAGAGCAATGCGTTGGCTCCCTTTGGACGGTACTCGGGCAATACGCCGACGAGCAGCAGGTCGACGACTTTTGTCTTGTGCTGCTTGAGGGCTCGCAGGATGTGTACCCAGCCGAAGGGGAAGAGTCTGCCCTTGCGACACTTCTGCAGGGCGCGAGTGAGCGACGGCAGCGTGATGCCCACGCCTACGAGTTTATGGTCGGGCGTGTTCCAGTCCTCAATGAGCGACACGAGGCTGAGGTCGATCATCGGGAGGTACATCTTTACGTACTGGTCGATCTGGCGCTGCGTGAGCGTGGAGTAGCCATAGAGATCCTTGAACGTTGCGTTGATGACGTCGAAGATTTTCTGTCCGTAGCCGTTCTCGCCGAATATCTCGTCCTTGTGGAGCTTCTTGATGTGGAGGTTGTAGCGCTTCTGTATCATCTGCGCCACCTTGGCGTACTTCTCCGGCATCTTCTCCGGCACATAGAGTTTGTATTCCACGTAGTCGTTGTCTTTCACCCATCCGCCCATGCGCTCCATGTGCTCCGGATAGTAGGCGTAGTTGTAGGCAGTGGCCTGTGTGCCGAGCTGGTCGAAGCCCTTGATGAGCATGCCCTCGGGATCCATGTCGGTGAAGCCGAGCGGACCCACAATCTCGGTCATGCCCTTCGAGCGGCCGTAGTCCTCTACTGCCTTCAGGAGAGCCTTCGACACCTCAATGTCGTCGACAAAGTCAATCCATCCGAAGCGCACCGACTTGCGTTGCCACTTCTCGTTGGCGCTGTTGTTGATGATGGCTGCCACACGGCCTACCACCTTGCCGTCCTTGTAGGCGAGGAAGTACTCTGCCTCGCAGAAGTCGAAGGCGGCGTTCTTGTCCTTGCGGAGGGTGTTCACCTCGTCGGTGTAGAGGTTTGGGGCATCATATTCGTTGCCCTCGTAAAGATCGTAATGAAAGTCTATGAAAGTGCGGAGGTCGCTGCGCGACTCTACCTTGCGTATTTCTACTGCTGACATTGTTGTTTGTTCTTTTTGAGGTTGAACTTCTTGCGCCACACTCATTTATCGTAATAATTCTCATCTATGGGCGCGTTTTTTAATTTTATGTGTCTTAAATTGCAAAAGTACAGAAAAAAGAAGAAACAAAAGAAAATCAGCGAAATATTTATAATTAATTGATGTTTTGGATTTAAGAAGAGCCGAGCGCAGCCAATTAACTCAAGTTTTAACTTAATTCAAGTTTCAGATTTAAGAAAAACGCCCTGC
>DLKG01000055.1:67740-73167 GCA_002490315.1 Prevotella sp. UBA7594
GCGGAGGTCTCCGGCCTCCGCCACGGATAATATGTTTTTTCACGCCATCACTCCAAATTCAGGATGACACAAATATAGTATATGGAGTAAAAAAGTGTTACAAAAGTTTTTTGCGTTTTAGAGTGTCTGGCAGTAGAAGAAGCGGCATTTTTTGCCATGCACGCCATTTCTTTTACGGGCAAATGGGGCAAAAACTGACCCTTTTCAACGTTTTTCCTCTTCTAAAACGCTTCTTTTCTCCACATATCGCGTCACTTTACCATTGCTGAAGTGGCGCTTTGGTATTCCTAAAGTGCCACTTCTGTAATGTCCGTCATTGCACAACATAAGGATTTGCTCAGTCAAATGGCTGGCTCACAGCTTGTTTGCTTCTGCACATCCAAAATCGCAAAAAATACGCCGAAGAGTTCTACGCTCCGTTCAGAAGGCAGTTTTGAGCAACAAGAGAGACAAATATATTGATAAAAATCGTTGTTTGCAAGGCATAAACCGGAGGGTGTGTCAAATGGCAAATTTGCAACTTTACCCGTGGCGGAGGTCTCCTGCCTCCGCAGCAACCATCATACGCAATCAATTAAATATCAATACATTAGTAGCATCCGCTTGCTGCGGAGGCCGGAGACCTCCGCTACGGATAATCACTATTGCGAGTTTTGACACACTCTCGAAACTTGAGTATTGGCTCAAGCCTTGTGGCATACGAACAGCACATGCTCACCGCTGCCGGTGGTTGTGGCGAAGATATAGGTGGCGCTGCCGTCCTTCAACTTCAGTCGCTTGCGCAAATCGGCAACAGACATGGGGAAGTTGCGCACGGCAATGTTGGCTTGCTTCAGTCCGCTGAGCGCCTGTCGCAGTTCGCGCTTGTTCAGCGTCGTCACCGCATCAACGGCAAACGCCCTGCCTGGAAAACCCTCTACCCTATCATCCGACAGAAACAGATGGCTGTTGCGACCCACTGCCCCGACGCCGTAAGCACGAGAAAGCTCGGCAAAGCATCCTGCCTTCATCACCGACGCATTGGGCTCGTAGAGGTAGGACGACATGGCTTCCTTGCCACATCCACTCTGCAATGAGGCATATATCGGCGTAGTGGGTGAATCAGGGATGCCCTGCCCTTCTATATAGGCAAACTCGCTGCGGCTGTATCTACCGTCGGCATCTGCCTTCGCGCTAATGTCCACGCACACCACGCGCATAGCCTCGCTCTCAAAATAGCCCGACATCACGAGCAGCAATTCCTTGCACTCGCCGCCTACCGACACGATGTGTACCTCGCGCACGTTGCCCCTCAGATCTGCCACTGCCTTGTGCCAGTCGAGCATGGGCGAGAGTTTCAGCATCACAAACCGCGACTTTGCAATGAGCTGCGGCAGCAATGCTGTTACGTCGGGCGTGCAGTCGGCTATGAACACTGTCTTCGCGCCATTCACGTCGCGACGCGCAGGGTCGAGAAAGAGCATGGTCTGCGGCTCCATGTCTGCCAGGTATTCCTCTGCCTCGCCACACACCACACGGGCGTTGCCTATGCCAAGACGAGGCAGATTGCCGCGGACGACAGCGCACAGCTCGGCATTGCGCTCCACGTAAGTGGCCTCGTCGAAACAGCGCGACGTGAACGATAAGTCGACGCCGAAGCCGCCCGTGAGGTCGGTGAGGAGGGTCTTGCGTAGGGGATTTTGAGTAGGGGATTTAGGGTCGGAAACTTCTATTCGGGCGAGCTTCCCTATCCACCTCTTCGCCACTTCCTGCTTGTAGCACGCCGTCGGCTCCGATGAGCACTGCTCCATGTTGAGATGGGGCGGATAGACGACGCCATCGGCTGCCGCCCATGTGGGGAGCTTCTGACGCGCCGTCTGCCAACCTTGTATCTGATTGAGGGCGTAAGGCATGTCCACGTCGGGATAGCGGCGTGAAAGGAAAGCGAGGTCGCGGGGATTGGACGTGAGATGGAGGGAGATAAATTCGCTTGTGGTCATTGTCGTGATGTTTTTGGGGGAGGATAGTGGATGGGGGTGATGAACAAGAGCAAGGGGCTTTGCGCAATGCAAAGTTAGTCTTTTCCATCCACTTACTTTGTCTTTATGCCCTTTTTTATGTTCTATATGTAAACTTCACTTTCCAAATTGCACACTTCGAGCAAAAATGTGAAGAAAAACAACGCGAAATCCTTTGCCGTTAACCGAACTTCTGCTACCTTTGTGAACAAATTGCACAAAGAATGGCAATTTGAGCAATCATAACAAAATTCTCACACATTCTTAAACAAACGACATACATGAATCCTATTGTCAACCTGAAGTCCTTGCCTGAAAGGCTGCGCTCCTTAGGGCAGCAAGTGACGGTTGCCGTGGCGTCTCCTGCCGACTCCCACACGGAGGAAGTGATAGAGAGAAGCCTCAACGCCGGCTTTGCCAAGTTTATCCTCGTCGCTGTCGACGGCAAGCGCGCCACTGCCGAGCGCCTCGCTGCCGCCTTCCCCGACTCCACCTCCATCGTAGACGCCACTGACGACGACGACGCTGCACGCAAGGCTGTCGACGCCGTGCGCGAAGAACGCGCCGACGTGCTCATGAAGGGCTCGCTCAACACCGACAATCTCCTGCGCGCCGTGCTCAACAAGGAGCGGGGCATACTCGTCAAGGGTAGTGTGCTGACACATATCGCCGTGGCGGAGATTCCCGGCATCAACCGCCTGATGTTCTTCTCCGACGCTGCCGTCATTCCCTTCCCCACTACCGCCCAGCTCGACGCCATACTGCAATACATCACCGACACATGGCGCAGCGTAACGGGCTTGCAGAAGCCTAACATCGCCCTTACCCACTGCACGGAAAAGACAAGCGAGAAATTCCCCATAACGCTCTCCTACCAAGACGTGAAGGCTTACGCCGACGAAGGACGCTACGGCGACGTCAACATCGACGGACCGATGGACGTGAAGACGGCGTGCGACGCTGAGAGCGGAGCCATCAAGGGCATAGCATCGCCCGTTGTCGGCAATGCCGACATCATCATCTTCCCCGACATCGAGGCTGGCAACACGTTCTACAAGACCATCACTTTCTTCGCCTCTGCCACTGTGGCGGGAATGCTCGCCGGAACAACAGTGCCCGTCGTGGTGACGTCGCGTGCCGACTCTGCCGACTCGAAGTTCTACTCGCTCGCCACGGCTTGCCTGAAAGCTATTAACAAGTAACCCACGTTTTGCAACGTTCAGAAGTTAAAGAAGTTAAGAAGTTAGAGAAGTTTAAGCCATATGCTTTATGGCTAAATATTCAACAAAAAGACTATTGGCTATCGCCCGGTTCTGCCGCTTGACTAAGCAATAACTCCTAACGACCGAAGGGAGTGATAACTTCCTTAAAATCTATAGCTCTGAACTTGCGAAAGTTGAATAAAAAAATATATCTCAACAGAACTATAATAATGAAACGTATATTCGTCATTAACCCAGGCTGCACTTCTACTAAGGTGGCCGTATATGAAGACGAGAAGGCCGTGTGGACTTCCGACGGACTGCACAAGCCGGAGGAGATAGAGAGATTCTCGGGCGTCAACGACCAGTATGAATACCGCAAGGACTTCGTGCTCAACCTTCTGAAGGAGGCAGGGATTCCTCTCCAGTTCGACGCTGTGATTGGCAGAGGCGGACTGCTGAAGCCACTGCACGGAGGTGTGTATGCGGTCAATGAGCTCATGAAGCACGACCTCTGGCACGCCAAGCACCAGCACGTGTGCAACCTCGGCTCGCTGATTGCCGACGAGATTGCGCACGAGTGCCACTGCCCGGCGTTCATGGCTGACCCGGTGGTGGTCGACGAGATGATGACACGAGCCAGATACACCGGTCTGCCGTTCATGAAGCGTGAGTCGATATTCCATGCCCTCAACGCCAAGGCTGCCTCAAGACGCTACGCCCGCGACATCGGAAAGAAATACGAGGAACTTAACATTGTCGTGGCTCACCTCGGCGGCGGCATATGCGTGTCGGCACACCACCACGGCAAGGTGATCGACGTGAACAACGCGCTCAATGGTGATGGCCCTATCGCTCCTGAGCGCTCGGGCACGCTGCCTGCCGACCAGCTCGTGCGTCTCTGCTTCTCGGGCAAGTACACCGAGGCACAAATCATGAAGATGCTCGCAGGCTACGGCGGTTGCCAGGCTCTGCTGGGCATGAAGGACATGAGGGAGATTTCGCGCCGCGCCGAGGCTGGCGAGGAGCCGTTCCACGAGGTGCTCGAGGCTATGCTCTACACCGTGTCAAAGCAAATCGGCGCCATGGCTGTGGCTCTGGCTCCATTCGGCGGCACCGACGCCATCATCCTCACGGGCGGCATTGCCTACAGCAACTACTGCGTGGACGACATCAAGCGCCAAGTGGCTTTCCTCGCTCCCGTCGTGGTGCTGCCTGGAGAGGGCGAAATGGAGTCGCTCGCCTTCAACGCTCTCGGTGCACTCAACGGCGAACTCCCCATCCACGAATACAAATAACTGGGAGCCCCCGCCCAAAATAACTGGGAGAGGGGGCGCCCCCGCCCCCGACCAACGCCAAAAATAACTGGGAGAGGGGGCGCCCTCGCCCCCGACCAACGCCAAGAATAACTGGGAGAGGGGGCGCCCCCGCCCCCGACCAGTGCAAAAAATATTATAATTATTAACCTTGGGAGAATGTCTTCATCCTCATGTCGGGGGCGAGGGCGCCCCCTCTCCCAGTTATAGCTACGCCTATGAACCAATTCCTCGACCGCAACGAACCTGTCTATGAAACCAAAGGCAACCTTCCCCATTGGACTCAATACAGCAAGATAACCTTCGTAACATTCCGTCTTGCCGACTCCCTGCCCAAGCACGCCATAGACTTCATACTAACCGAATACGAATCTTTGAGACACCGATTGGAGAAAGACGCCAATCCAGCAAATCTTGCAAGACTGAAAGCCATAAGGCACAACCAACTGGAGAAATATCTCGACAAAGGTTACGGCTCATGCCTTCTGCGCAACAACATTTTTAGAGACATCGTCGTTGACGCACTACATTACGACAACGGTCTTAGCTATATTCTTCATAGTTATGTCATCATGCCCAACCACATACACATACTGATAGAACCAATTGGTTCTGCCACAATTCAAAACATAACACAAACCATCAAAAGCGTTTCTTCACACAACATCAACAAGATTACGCTCCAAAAGGGTAGTATATGGCAAAAGGATTATTTCGACAGAATAATCAGAAACGAAGACCACTACATGCGAGTGCTTGAATATATAAGAAATAATCCCAAGCATTGTTCCCCCACCGAATACACTCTATATTAATAACTGGGAGAGCGCGCCCCCGCCCCCGACCTACGCCAAGAATAACTGGGAGAGGGGACACCCCCGCCCCCGACCTACGCCAAGAATAACTGGGAGA
>DLKG01000078.1 GCA_002490315.1 Prevotella sp. UBA7594
GCTTTTCACATCGCTTTCCGCTCTTCATAACGCTGTTCACATCGCTTTCCACTCTTCATAACGCTTTTCACATCGCTTTCCGCCTTTCACACTGCTCTTCAGATGACTCTTCATACTGCTTTGCTCTTCAGATGCATGATTGTGAAGGTTTTACTTACATAGCTCATTGAGAAATACCAAACAGAATAAGAAATTATATATAAAAAAAACGAAGTAATAATATGAATTACAGAGACTTTTTGCAGAAAGTTATCTACGTCATTATCAATCCCCTCATCAAGGGCATGATAAAGATTGGCATCACTCCCAATTTCATAACAACAACCGGATTCTTGCTCAACGTCGTGGCTACGGCGATGTTCATCTATGCCGCTCAACTGCCGGAAGCGGAGGCTTTCGCCTGGATCGGATGGGGCGGAGGCGTCATTCTCTTTGCCGGACTCTTCGACATGATGGACGGCAGACTGGCACGTATGGGAGGTATGTCCTCTACGTTCGGCGCACTCTGGGACTCTACGCTCGACCGCTATAGCGAACTGTGCACACTCTTCGGCATCTGCTACTACCTGCTCACGAGTGGCACGGAATGGGGATGGGCTGGTGTCGTGACGTTCGTGGCGATGGTTGGCTCGGTGATGGTGAGCTATGTGCGTGCACGAGCCGAGGGACTCGACATCGAGTGCAAGGTTGGTCTGATGCAGCGCCCTGAACGTGTCGTCGTAACGGCTATCGGAGCTATCTTCTGCGGCGTGTGCGACAATCTGTGGATACTGGTAGTACCGATGATTATCATCGCCGTACTTGCCAACATCACGGCGTTCTGGCGCGTCATACATTGCTACAAGGTGCTCAGCAAGAAGAAGGACGAATAACGGGAGTTATCGGAAGTTAACATACAAATGCTTTAATATCGTGTTCAGCATAAAAATAATAATTTTATGGTTGGTGCTCGTGGCGATAAAGCCAACGCGCAAGCTGGCGCTCGCCCTGACGCCGTGGCTCGTTTTCGCTTGCAGCTACGATGCCATGAGACTCCTGCCTAACTACGAGGTGAACCCCATCGACACCTCTGGACTCTACAACGCAGAGAAGTCGCTCTTCGGCATCTCCACCGCTGCCGGCACACTCATCCCCGGCGAGTGGTTTAATCTCCACAACTGTGCCGTGGCTGACTTCATGGCGGGACTGTTCTATCTCTGCTGGGTGCCGGTGCCACTGGGCTTCGCCGTCTATCTCTATCTGAAGGGCAACCGCAAGATGTACCTACGCTTCTCCCTGGCGTTTCTCTTCGTCAATCTCGTGGGCTTCATGGGCTACTATATCCACCCTGCCGCCCCACCATGGTACGTGCTGGAGCATGGATTCACGCCAGTGCTCAACACGCCGGGCAGCGTGGCTGGTCTCGGACGCTTTGACGCGCTCGTCGGAGTGCCCATATTCCACTCCATCTACTGCAACAACTCCAACGTCTTCGCTGCAGTGCCCTCGCTCCATGCCGCCTATATGCTCGTGACGACCATCTACGCCGTAAAGAGCCGACAGCCCAAACTCACGGTTGGCGTGTTCGCGTTTATCTGCATGGGCATCTGGTGGACGGCAGTCTACTCCACCCACCACTACATCATCGACGTCTCTCTCGGAATTCTCACCACCATCGTCGCTCTTCTCATCCTTGACGGATGGCTGATGAAAACGTCTCTCGTGAAGAGACTTATGGAGAAATATGAGGAGGCTATATAACGGGAGGCAAAACTGAATTTCCTCGGAAGTTAAGAGGAAGTTAATCCGTCTTCGACGGATGGAAGTTAACGGACAATTGTCCAAAAAAATGCCTCCCCAATGCAACATTTTCCCATCTTCCTACGTCATATATACAGAAACAACAAACAACAGGATTATGAGAAACATCAGAAGAAACTTTTTTGCCGCGTGCCTTATGGCAATGGCTTTTTGCGTGGTGGCTTGCTCAGCAAGCAAGGTATCAACTGTGCAGAAAACGAAGAAAACCTGCAAGGTGGAATATTTCAGCAAGATTGAGTCTACAGCAATCGTTGACATCGTGTACACTCAAGGCAACAGCACGTCGGCACGCATAGAGGGCAACAAGCAGCTCGTCGACCGCGTTGTGCTGAAGAACGTTGGAAGCAAGCTGGTGGTGGGACTGAAAGGCAACAACATCTCCTTTAGCGGAGACATGGACGTGAAGGTGTACGTCTCCTCACCCGACCTCACTGACGTCACTCTCCGCGGCTCGGGCGACTTCGAGACAAATAGCAACATCGACACCGATAACCTCACGCTCTATCTCGCCGGCTCGGGCGACGCCAAACTGCGCAATGTCATCTGTGACAAGTTCAACTGCCGCATCGACGGCTCGGGCGACATGGAGGCGCAAAACATCGACACTAAACTTTCGCAGGTGAGCATCAACGGCTCGGGCGACCTCAAGCTCAACGTCGCCAACGCCTCCTCGGCACGCTTCGTCATCGCCGGCTCGGGCGACATCAGGACGAAGCTCTCCAACTGCTCCAGCGTGACATGCCTCGTCAACGGCTCGGGCGATGTCAGCGCCGACCTCAACGACTGCGGTTACGTGACTTGCCAGACAAATGGATCGGGCGACATCACCCTGCGCGGCACGGCAAAAGAGCTACGTCAGTCTGCCAACGGCTCGGGCGACATCCACTCCTCCGGACTGAAGACGGGCAGCACGACAAAGAAGAATGGCGGAAACGGACCGAGAAAGATGTAAATGTAACAAAAAAAGTTGCAATGATAGTTTAATTATGTACGTGCAAAGAAAAAATTTTAATAACTTTGCACCCAATGAACATAGACATACTATCACAAGAAGAGCTACAAAAGCTCAACGAAACAATAGACAGCGCAGAACACATCGTCATTTGCTGCCATAAATCGCCCGACGGCGACGCGCTCGGCTCGTCGCTCGCATGGGCTGAACAGCTTCTTTCAAGGGGGAAAACTGCCGACATCGTCGTGCCCGACGCCTTCCCGGACTTCCTGCAATGGTTGCCCGGGACGGAGCGTATAGTGCGCTACGACAAGCATCCTGAGAAGGCAGGCGAATTGCTCAGCCATGCCGACCTCATCTTCTGTCTCGACTTCAACGGCTCAAACCGCGTCGACGAGATGAAGGACGCCCTGGAGCAGTCGCCGGCACGCAGGGTGATGATCGACCATCATCTCGACCCTTCCATGGACACCGTGCTCACCGTCTCCCACCCCAACATGTCGAGCACGTCCGAACTCGTCTTCCGTATTATCTGGCAGATGGGAAGCTTCGAGGAGATGACGAAGAAGTGTGCTGTATGTATCTATTGCGGCATGATGACCGACACGGGCGGATTCACCTACAACTCCAACGCACCGGAAATTTTCTTCATCATCAGCCAACTCCTTACGAAAGGCATCGACAAAGACCGCATCTACCGTAACGTATTCAACAATTACAGCCCTTGGGCAATACGACTCCGCGGCTACCTCATGAGCCAGAAACTCAATGTCTTCAACGACCTACACGCCTCTTACTTCACTATCTCCAGACGCGACATGCGCGACTTCCATTTCATCAAGGGCGATGCCGAGGGACTCGTCAACGAACCGCTGAGGATAAAGGGCATGAAGCTCTCGGTTTCACTGCGTGAGGACGACCGGCGCGACAACCTGATATGGATTTCACTGCGCTCCGTGGGCGACTTCCCGTGCAACAAGGTGGCAGAGGAGTTCTTTAACGGCGGCGGACATCTCAACGCGAGCGGCGGACGCCTGCAATGCTCCCTGCGCGAGGCGGAGAACACCGTAAGACGAGCCTTCGCCCACTACGAGAGCCTACTGACGGGCAGACCATCAGTCAACGCTCCCACACAACAGAAATAAACACACACATCTTATAACACACAACAGCCACTCACATCTTTAAGAAATGAACAAAATCAGACTCATCATAGGCTTGCTCATCGCAGCGTTCACAATGGCTTCATGCAGCGACGGCGAGACTTACGCCGACCAGAAGAAGAAAGAGCGCAACGCCATCAACCGCTACATCGCCGACCAGAACATAAAAGTTATCACCGAGGCACAGTTTGAGGAGCAAGACTCCACAACCGACGTTGCAAAGAACGAATATGTGCTCTTCGACAACACGGGCGTCTACATGCAGATTATACGCAAGGGATGCGGCGAGAAAATAAAGCGCAACGAGACGGCGACGGTGCTCTGCCGCTTCAATGAGTACAACCTCCTTGAAAGCGACTCCACCCTTCAGCTCACCAACATCTATCAATACAGCTGGCTCGTCGACAAGATGACCGTGAAGAACACTTCCGGTACTTTCACGGCTTCATTCATCAGCGGCGAGAGCCTCATGTACACTCGCTACAGCTCGGCTGCCGTGCCCTCGGCATGGCTCGTGCCTCTGAGCTACGTCAACATCGGACGCCCACTGAACGCCGGCGACGAGATAGCAAAGGTGAAGCTCATCGTGCCCCACTCAGAGGGACAGAGCGACGCCTCACAGAACGTCTATCCTTGCCTCTATGAGCTGACAATGCAGCGAGGCAGATAACAATAGGAGCGGCGGACTTCCGTCCGCCTATTTTTTTTAACATAACCAATACGGAAATGACACTCATCAAATCCATTTCAGGCATCCGCGGCACCATCGGCGGACACACGGGCGACACTCTCAACCCGCTTGACATCGTTAAGTTTACTACTGCATACGCAACCTTCATGAAGCGCCGTGCAAACAAGGGCGAGCGCTCGAAGATTGTTGTAGGACGCGACGCACGCATCTCAGGCGACATGGTGCGCAAAATCGTGTGCGGCACTCTCATGGGTATGGGCATCGACGTTGTCGACATCGACCTCGCCACAACTCCTACCACGGAGCTTGCCGTGCGTTGGACGGGCGCCATTGGCGGCATCATAATCACAGCAAGCCACAACCCACGCCAATGGAATGCCCTCAAGCTGCTTAACGCCGAGGGAGAGTTTCTTACGAAGGCTGACGGCAACGAGGTGCTTGCCATCGCCGACAAGGAAGACTTCGACTATGCCGACGTTGACAATCTCGGCTCTTATACACGCGACGACTCCTTCAACCAGCGCCACATCGACAGCGTGCTCGCTCTCGAACTGGCTGACGTTGACGCCATACGCAACGCCCACTTCAAGGTGTGCGTGGACACCATCAACAGTGTCGGCGGCATCATCCTGCCCGACCTGCTCAAGGCGCTCGGCGTGGAATACACGCTGCTCAACGGCACTCCCAACGGCGACTTCGCACACAACCCGGAGCCGCTGGAGAAGAATCTTCAGGGCATCATGGACGAGATGAAGAGCGGCAAGTACGATCTCGGCATCGTCGTTGACCCGGATGTAGACCGTCTCGCGTTCATCTGTGAGGACGGACACATGTTTGGCGAGGAATACACGCTCGTCAGTGTTGCCGACTACGTGCTCTCACACAAGCCTGGCAACACCGTCAGCAACCTCTCTTCCACACGCGCACTGCGCGACGTCACGGAGCGTCACGGCGGCAAGTACACGGCTGCGGCAGTGGGCGAGGTGAACGTCACGACGAAGATGAAGGAGGTTGGCGCCGTCATTGGCGGTGAGGGCAACGGCGGAGTAATCTACCCCGAAAGCCACTACGGACGCGACGCTCTCGTGGGCATCGCTCTCTTCCTCTCGTCGCTCGCACAGAAGAAATGCACGGCAAGCCAGCTACGTGCCACCTTCCCCAACTATTTCATCGCGAAGAACCGCATCGATCTCACGCCTACTACCGACATCGACGCCATACTCGGCAAGGTGAAGGAGATGTTCGCCAATGAGAAGATTACGGACATCGACGGTGTGAAGATTGACTTCGCCGACAAGTGGGTTCACCTCCGCAAGTCGAACACCGAACCTATCATTCGCGTCTACAGTGAGGCTGCCACTATGGAGGAGGCAGACAAGCTCGGCAAGAAGCTCATGCAGGTGGTGTACGATATGCAATAAACACCCAAAATAACTGGGAGAGGGGG
>DLKG01000084.1 GCA_002490315.1 Prevotella sp. UBA7594
CCCAGTTATTCTGAAAAAGCCTTTTATAGGGCGAAATAAAAAAAATAAAGCCCCGTTCCTCGCTGCTGTGCAGCGAGGAACGGGACTTTACATTTTCTTATTACATTATGGGAATTACTTCACTGCGATGCACTCCACCTCAACGAGGGCACCCTTCGGCAGCGTCTTCACGGCTACAGCGGAGCGAGCCGGGAACGGCTGTGAGAAGAACTCAGCGTACACTTCGTTCATGGCTCCGAAGTTGTCCATGTCGGAGAGGAATACGGTTGTCTTCACGACATGAGCGAGATCGGTGCCTGCCTCGCGCAGAATGTTCTGTGCGTTGGTGAGCGACTGGCGAGTCTGCTCCTTAATGCCGCCCTCAACGAAGTTGCCCGTTGCGGGGTCGATGGGTATCTGGCCCGATGCGAATACCATGCCGCCTGCCTCTATAGCCTGTGAGTAGGGACCGATGGCTGCAGGGGCGTTGTCTGTGTGAATCTGCTTGTTCATTGCTGTTTTTTTATTTTAGTTGTTCTTTTATTTTAAATTCATTATCATCCCGCAAAGCGCGGGCACTTGGCACCTCTACTAAAGCGTGTAGTCCACCAGCTTAAAGCCGCGCTTCTTCAACTCGTCCTTAATCTGCTGGATGTGCTCCTCGTTCTTCGTCTCCGCCTGGAGGCGAAGGATGCAGGAGTTAACCTTCTCGCTGTCGGCGTTGCGCTCGTGGTTGACACGCACAACGTTGGCACCAAGCTCTGCAAACACCTCACTGACACCGAGCATCTGTCCCGGCTTGTCCTCCAGCTCTATGCACATCGAGCATGTGCGGCCGCTCTTGGCAAGACCGCGATGGATGACACGGTTGAGGATAGTAACGTCGATGTTGCCGCCGCTCACCACGCACACCGTCTTCTTGCCCTTGACGGGTACCTTATTGAACATCACGGCAGCAACGCTCGCCGCTCCCGCTCCCTCTGCCACCATCTTCTCGCTCTCGATGAGCTGCAGGATGGCGGCGCAAATCTCGTCTTCGGAGACGGTCACGATCTCGTCGACATACTTCGAGCAGGTCTCGAAGGTAATCTTTCCCGGCTCCTTCACGGCGATGCCGTCGGCGATGGTGGAGACAGAAGGCAGAGCCTCCTGCTTGTGGTCGTTGATGGAGCGTACCATACTTGCTGCTCCGGCTGCCTGAACGCCATAGACTTTCACCTCCGGATTGAGCGACTTGATGGCGAAGGCGATGCCTGAAAGCAGTCCGCCGCCACCCACCGGCACCACCACTGCCTCGATGTCGGGCAACTGGTCGAGAAGCTCGAGTCCGATAGTGCCCTGTCCGGCAATGACATTCTCGTCGTCGAAGGGATGGATGAATGTGTAGCCATGTTCGTCGCGAAGGCGCAGGGCCTCCTGATAGGCGTCATCATAGACACCTGGCACGAGCTTCACCTCTGCTCCGAGACGCTTTGTCGCCTCCACCTTGCTTATGGGCGCACCCTCAGGAAGACAGATGAGCGACTTGATTCCCATTGCCGTGGCACCCAGAGCCACGCCCTGGGCATGGTTGCCGGCAGAACAGGCGATGACACCCTTTGCCTTCTCGGCATCGGAGAGCTGCGAAATCTTATAGTAGGCACCGCGTATCTTGAACGATCCTGTCTTCTGAAGACACTCTGGTTTGAGATAAACGTCACTCTCCGGATTGATCTTCGGAGCATGTACGAGAGCCGTCTTGCGTATCACCTTGCTGAGAACGTAGCGTGCTTTGTAGAAATTGTCTAAGTTCAACATTATTATATATTGTTATTATATTTGCAGAATATTTCAAAGTCTTTGCCGAGCCTGACTGTCAGGACCGAGCGAGCGACTTGCCCAACCTCAGCACCTCTGCTTCCGCTAAGCCTGAAGCCTGCACAATGGTAGGAACGGGCACGTTAAGAGAAAGCAACTTGCGGGCTATCTCCTCCGCCTTATGCTTGGCACCCTCTGCACGACCCTCTGCTCGACCCTCTGCTCGACCCTCCTGAAAGCTGTCAAACTGCAGGGTCTTCTCTACGCGCACAACATCCCAGAACTTGTCGTAAGCACGCAGTTCCTCCTCCGAAAAGGCGGAAATCTCTACTTCCTCAAGAGCCTTGCTTATCTCGGGATTCTCAAGAAGTTCGCGCGGTGCCTCCTGGATATTAGAGCTAATCTCGGTAAGAAATCTCAGCCACAACACTGCCATGCGCTTCTCCGTGATGGATTTCGGACTGAACTTAGGTAGCTCGATGAACGTGAAATGCAGTCCGTCAATGATCTTGTCACTGTACTTGTCGTGCACGATTTTATAGTCATGACGGTAGTCGGAGACATCTGGTTCAAAGATGTCGTTTACAAGATTAAGCGAATATACCGGACGCAGGTCGCTATAATGACCGCTTTTCTTTGCCTGGGTGACATAGAGCTTTGAAGCGTTGAAAAGCACGCGCTGCTTGAAAGAGGTGGTCCACTCCATCTGCATCTCAACACAAAAATGGCGACCGTGCACATCCTTGCACAGAACATCAACGATGGAGTTCTTGTGCTCATATAGCTCTGGCACAAGCTCGCTCTGAAGATACTCCACGCTCTCTATCTGCTCCTCATCTGAAAGAGGAAGAAGAGCATTGAGCAGACTCTTCAGCAAATCGGGATGCTTGCCGAATACTTTCTTGAAAGTAAGATCGGCTTTAGGGTCGAGATATTTCATTTTGCAGGGTATTTGCTGTATTTGCCTACAAAGATAGTGCAAATTGAAGAAAACGCAAAACAAAAGCGTTATAAAAACAAATGTTTCAAACACGAAAAACACGGAAATCACGGAAAGGAGCAAAGTTGTCCTAAAAATTTCCGTGGTTTCCGTGTAAGATTATCCTTAATATATATTGCCGGAGCCTACTGTTACTTCTTCAGCATCTTTTTGCCATTCTTGATGACAATGCCCTTATAGTTGTCGCCGACGCGCTGTCCGGCGATGTTGTAGGTCTTGCCGTCGGCAGTAGCGTTGACCTTGGCGCTGTTGATAGCGTCAACAACGGGCTCATACGAGCCGTCGAAGTCAAGCACGTACACCGTGCCATTTGAGCCTGTGAGCGTAGCCATGCCGTCGGCACCGACAGCCACTTCCGTGAGCACATTGTCAACATAAATCTTGGCGTTCTTCAGATTCTTGTAGAGCACGCGGATGGTCTGACCCTGGTTGTTGACGAGCGTGGCGCGTGTTGCCTCGCCGTTCTTCCATGCAATGTCGACCGTTACGTCGCCTACAGCCTTCATGCCAGTAATGTGGCCGTTCTGCCATGCAGAAGGAAGAGCAGGGAGAAGGCGGATGATGCCGGAATTGCTCTGCATGAGCATCTCTGCCATACCTGCGCAGGCTCCGAAGTTGCCGTCAATCTGGAACGGAGCGTGAGAGTCGAAGAGGTTGTAGAACACGCCTGCTCCACCGTTGCTGTGAGCGAGGGCGTTGTTGAGAATCTTGCGTGCGTGGTCGCCGTCGAGAGCGCGTGCCCAGAGGTTCATCTTCCAGCCCATCGACCAGCCCGTAGCACCGTCGCCGCGAAGCTTCATGGAGTTGATGGCAGCCTGGAAGAGGTCGGTGCCCGGCTCAATCTGAGAGAAGGGATAGAGACACATGAGATGAGACATGTGGCGGTGGCCGTTCTCACCGGCTGTGTACGTGCTGTACTTCCATTCGCGGAGAATCTTCGTGCCGGAAGCGATGGCTGATGTGCCCCATGTGCCGTAGTAGGTCTCCGTGGCAAGACCTTTGTCGAGCTTGCTGAAGCGGTCTTTCAATGTGGAAAGGTCGCTGTCTGTCACCTTGGCGTCAGAGCCAAGCACGTCGATAGCGGCGAGCGTGTTGCTGAAGAGGTCGTAGACGAGCTGCTGGGCGTGGGCAACACCGTTCTGTGATTCGGGGCCGTGCTCTGGCGACCATTCGTTCGGACACTCGTATGTGCCGTCGCTGGCGAGCTTCAGGCGATCCATCCAGAACTGCGAAGCGGAGAGCATGGCGGGGAACACCTTCTTCAGATACTCGCGGTCGAGCGTGTAGCGATAGTGCTGCCAGAGATGAGTGGCATACCATGCGTTGGCAATAACGTAGTTGTTCTTGAAGGCGCTGACGCCACCGAAGATGTTGTTCTCTGTGAAGCATGTCCAGCCGCGGTTCTGCCCCTGCTGTGCTGCCCATGTCTTCCATTCGTTGTGGTTCTCTGCCATGTTCCAGATGTAGTTGAGGAACGGCAGGTGCATCTCGCTGAGGTTAGTAGGCTCAGCCGGCCAGTAGTTCATCTGCACGTTGATGTTGGAATGGATATCGGAGTTCCATGCCACGTTGCTGATGTTGTTCCAGATGCCCTGAAGGTTGGAAGGCAGGTCTACGCCGCGTGAGGATGCAATCTCCAGATAGCGTCCGTAGGCGAAGTAGAGTTGCTCAAGCATGAGGGCATTTGCCCCGTTGCCGCTGTTGTAGGAGTCGATGAGACGGTTGGTGGTCATCTCGTTCTTCGTGCCGTCGAGGTCGAAGTCGAGGCGTGAGAAGAATTTCTGATAGTCGGCGACGTGCTCCTCGTAAAGCTCTGCCCACGTCTTGGAGGCAGCGGCGTTGACACGTGCGGAGATGGTGGAAGCCAGCTCAGATGTCTTTGAGATGTATGTTGAGGAGTAAGCATCGAAGTCGGTGCCGCCGGCGAGTATAACCATCACCTCATCGGCATTCTTCACCTCTATACCTTCTTCGTCGGTGGTCATCGTGCCGCCGATGTTGACAACCTTCATGCGCGCGTTGTAGCTCACGAGGTCGAGCTTGCCGCTGAACGTGCCCTCACCGTTGCTGTAGGTGGGGTCGGCGGAGATGGAACCGGAAGCCATTGAGAAGCGGAGGCTTATCTTTCCGCTCTTGCTTGCCGTGTAGTGGGCAATGACGCAGCGGGCGGGGTTGGAGGCTATATACTCACGCGTGTATTCTACGCCGGATGCCGACTTGAACATTGTTTTGCCCGTGGCTGTCGTGAGATCGAGCAGGCGCACATAGCCTGTGGCTGCCTTTTCAGTAGTGAGGCCAAACTCGCCGCTGAGATCCTTGGCATAGACAGAACCGAAGTTCTCGTACTTGCCGTAGCCCGTGCCGCCCTGTGAGGAGCGGGCGTTGGTGCCGGTCCAGAGGGTCTTTTCGTTGAACTGTATCTCGTCCTTGTAGACGCCGCCGAAGAGGCTTGCGCCAAACTGTCCGTCGCCGATAGGCAATGCGTACTCCATCCAATTGGAGTAGCCCTGACCGCCCTGATAGAGCTGGGCTGTCGTGGCAGGCTCGTCATACCAGAGCGTGAGCTTGTGCTCAGGAGTGAACACGAGGCTGCCGACCGTCTTGTAGTCGGCTGCGCCGAGGTCGGTGTCGGGATCAACGAAGGTGATGACGTTGTTGGTGTCGTTGGTTTTCCAGAAGCCAACGGTGTTGCCTGTGCCTGGGGCACCCCAAAGATTGACTACATTGTTGCCCGACTTCGAGTTGGCTACTATCTCCCAGCCGGAGCCGTTGGTAGTGTTGGGGGCTGCCTGTAGCTTGAAGCCGCCCGACTGCTGTGTGGCACTTTTTATGAGCGGGTTGGGATTGGTGCCGCCCTCCGTGGTACTGACGGATGTGTTGCCGATGGCAATGTAGTCGCCTGCACGGTTCTGCAGTTGGAAGTTGTTCTGTGTGCCGACAAGTTTCCACTGCTGCGTCTCAAGGCTTGAGGCGTCGTAGAGACGTATGCAGTTGTCGCTGCCTACACTCATCACCTTGCCGTTGACAAGGAACTTCACATAATAATACGTTCCGTCACCCGTTGTGGAGGAGAATGTCGGCAACTTTGCGGAAGCCTTTCTCGGACCATTAGTTGCAACAGAAGCACTCATGCATTGCAGACCCATTGCTATACAGGCCATCAACGCGATAAAAAATCGTGAGATTTTCTTCATTATAGATTGTTTTTTAAGTTGTGATGTTTCAGTTGTTTAGAACTATGTAATAGTTGGATGCTATAATATTTTGCAAAGTTAACATAAATTATTCACAAACAAAATCATAAGACAATGTTTTTTCTCCGCTCACTATTGCTAACCGCACATGAATAGCAATATTATAAAGCGCACTATTGGGCAAAACAAGTTGTTTTTTTACAATGCAGATGAACTGTAGATCCGCTCGTAGTTCTCCTGCATCAGCCTTATGGAGAAGCGCGCCATGACGAAGGCATGTGCCTCTGCCGCGAGAGAAGCGCGAGAAACAGAAGGAAGGACGTGGCGGAAGATATGGAGGTAAGCCTCAACGCTGTTGTCTTCAACGAAGAGGGGCCAGCTGGCAGGCAGCGTGTCGCAAAGCCCCTGACAGCGGTTGGCGACGACTGGCAGGCCGCACATGCTCGCCTCCACCGACATCAAGCCCAACCCCTCAAACTCCGACGGCATGAAAAGCGCGTCGAAGGAGGCGAGGAACGATGGCAGCGAATAGATGGGTGGAACGATGGAGCAATTGGAAAGACCATGGAGGCTCTTGCTCATCTCTTCGCGCAGAGGTCCGTCGCCGGCAATGGTGAAATGGTAGCGGCTGTCGGCAGCAAGTTCACTCACCACCTGGCAGAGCACGTCGACTCCCTTTTGCCTGTCGAAGCGTCCGGCAAACAGTATGTTGCGCTTGCCGCTGACGAGCGCGGGATAGGGCGTCTGCTCCACTTCCGCCACGCCGTTGCTCACTATGGGGGGCGTGACGCCGAAGCGATTGGCATAGGCTTCCGCCACTGAAGGCGAGATGGCGACATTGGCGTGGAGACGCTGGAAGAACGGCTCCACGCGGCGGGCGAGCCAAGGCAGTCCGGTCCAGAGGCGCGTGTTGTGGACGGTGCGCACGACGCGCACTCCCCTTAGCAGGCGCGGAAAAAGGCAGGCGAAGGCGTAGAGACACATGTCGGGAGTCTCGGTGTGGACATGAATGACATCAGGACGCCAACGGAGCATCAACCACAACATACGCAACGGAAAGAGAAGGGCTGCAAAGCGCTCCACAAGGAAGTGGAACTGTACATCGGGCACAAGCGAGCGATGACACCTAACGCCCGACGAGCGAAGCTCGGCAATGAACTTCGTCGTGTAAGAAGAGCTGCCACGCAGTATCTCCACTACATGATAGTCGATTCCGGGTGTCGGCGAAGCAGCAATGTTGGCGGCGACACGTTCGGCGCCGCCAAGGTCGAAATGGGTTATGAAATGGAATACTTTCATTTATTTCTTATGCGAGGGTAAGATGGGTGAATGTTAAGTGTTAAGTTGTCAGATAAGGTACTCGGCGATGATTGTGGTGTTGTAAGCCCATAGCCATACTGCAAGGGCTGACACAAGATAGCGCAGCGCGGAGGAACGTGTGCGGAGAAGCAGGTAGCCGATGGCGATGGGGATGATGAATGTCCAATGAGCTGTCATGATGTACACCTCGTTGATGCCGAAGCCGAAGCCGAGGTGCATCAGCATGTCGAAGGCAAACCACGAGAGGACGAGAAGGAAGAATTTTTCCTTCCGCGCCGTCCATGCACCGACGGCGAGAAGAAGCACAAGAATAGCCTCAACGACATCGTTGACCACGGAACGGTAGGCGACGAAGACGGGACGCGTCTGCTGCACGTCCTCAAAGAGATGGTCGCGATGGAGCTGGAGCGACTCGCCGAAGAGATTGTCCTTGACGGTCTGCCAACGGTTGGTGGTCATGTCGCTCCATTCAAGCAAGGGCACTTTCTCCGTCAACGCCTTGCCGTTCTGCTGACGCACGAAGGCGTCGTGCGCCTTCAGACGCTCGATGCGCGCGGGGTCTTTCTTCGCCACTGCCTTCTCGATGCGCTTTATCGACTGCTCCTGGGGGGCGATGATGGCGCGCTGTTGCCAGAGGCAAAGCAGAGCAAGAAGCAGCGTGGGCACTACGAACGAGGCGATACTGCGCCAGCGAAAGACCTTGCGGCCTGACGCGAACCACGCGGCTATTGCCACCTTGACGCCGTTCGTAAGCGTCATGCCTGCCGTGAGGAAGAAGAGACATGCCTGCTGCCACAGTGTGAAAGGCTGCCCTGCCTTCAAGCGTCGCCCTGCCATAAGAAGCGTAAGGAGCAGGAGGGGAAGGGAGAGGGCGAAATGGTCGGGCACCATCGTCGCCACCATTACATGGGCGAAGCCATAGAAGAGCGCCGTGAGTATGCCGGCGTCGAGCAAAGACATGCCGACAACATCCCGCAGAAGGCGGTGCATCAGCACCGTACCCCACACGTCGCACACAACAAGCAATGCCGCCATGAGAAAGACGGCGAAATTGAACTCCATTGGAGGCATCAGCCAATGGTTGACCCAATAGAGCGGCAAGAGCAACGCGACGAAGAGCGGATGGCGCAGCACGTTCCAGTGGAGGCGCATACACGAGATAAAGATGAGGGAGAACACGTCGTAGCCCGACATGTTCAGATGATTGTAGAACACCGACCAGAAGCCGACGTGTGCCCCACGCGTGAATGAGTCGTAATGATTGTAGATGAGCAGCCCGTTGAGCGCGGCGAAAACGATTGTCGCCAAAAGCACAACGGGGCGCTCCTCCTTGCGAAGTACTGACATATTGCGTTTTATTTGCAAAGTTACAGTTTATTTGCAAAAGTAAAGGCAAACAAAACGCAAAACAAAAAGAAAAATCATACAGCCGGGAATGTAGACTACGGAGAAACCCGGCAAAAAGGCATTAAAGCATTTCCGAGTCGTCAGCCCAATCTTCCGTGTCGACGGAAGGAGCGTCTGGCGTCTCGCCGCTACCGGCAAGCAAACCAATGCTTTCCTCCATTGCCACGACTGCAATGGAGGGGGCAATGTAGGGCTTGCGCGCCAAGAGGGACGCACACGATGCTGTTATCCCATTATTCATTGTATTATACATTATATTATATGTGTTGTTTAATCTTATTGTATGTATTGTTTATCGCTTCACAAAAACCTTGACACCATTCACAATGTACATATTCCCCGGGCGCATCTCGTCGACCCGGCGGCCCTGCAAGTCGTAGACACCGGAACGAGCGGCGCCGTCATGCACGCCGTCGGAGAGGATGCGGTCGATAGCTGTGGGTCCATCGGAAGGCGTCGAGAAATCTATCCTTGGAACGTTGAGCTTGCTCTGCACGTCTGCTGCCGGCAACTCAAGGAAGCATCGGTAAGGAGTGGTGTGGACGGGAACGGAGGGACGCACACGATAGAACGCCACCTTGCCGTTCTTTTTTTGATAGACATACTGACGGCTTAGAGTCTCGTCGTAGCTGTCTGGATCGCCGAAGATTGGGAATCGGCCGTTGCAGCCGACGAGCAGATTGCCCTCTTCCGACACGGTCACGGGTGCCATGCTGACACGACCGCTCGACTTTGGCAGGGTTATCGTAGTGCCGCCGTCGCGGAAGAGCAACACCGGAGTGTTGGCTTCGAGCGTCGTCTTTCCGTAAGCCTCAAGCACCAGCACCACTCCATTCGCGTCTTTCTCCACTGACGTTACTCTATATGGACGCGCCTTGTAGTTGCGATCGTCGTCGAGAAGGTTGATGGCGACCGGATAGCACAGAGTGCCCATGCCAGTCGTTGAGTTTATGGTGTAAGAGCTTTCCGTAAGCGTCTTTGTCTGCACGATGAAATGCTGTACTGATTCAGCCGCCAAAGCTGCCACCATTTCCTTGCTTGACGAATAGACGTTGCCCGCGGGGGAGAACATTGTTCCGTTGTCCACATCCTGAAGCCGGGCGTCGGCATCAGCAAGATCCGGCAATGGCAACTGCACACCAGGCGTAACCGTCAAGGAAGCGGGCAGCAACAGCATCTGCGGACAAGGGGTGTCAGCGAAGATTTTCTCTACAGTTATGTCGGCTTTTGAGTCGCCAACCTTAGAGAAGTCTATGCCGTTTATCACAAGGAATTGCAAATTGGACATTCCTGCAAACATTCCTTTCAAGGTGACAGGCTTCACTGTGTCGTACAGCCTCACCACGGTAATGCTCGATGCGGCATCATGCCATGGCGCAGTGGCGCCCCAATCGGCAAGCTCGCCTTCAGAAGCACCGTCAAGCGGACGTATGGTCAGCGTCTCGTGGGAAACGCTCCACTCACAAGTGCCGCACGTGCCACTCATCTCCACAGCATCTGCTGCCAACGCACCAATGGCGAAAACATTGAAGAGCAAGAAGAAGAAAGTAAAAAATTTTCTCATCTAAAAAAGTTATATTAACAATTAAAAATTTATTTGACTTAATGAAAAAGACATGAGGCCAGACCTTCTTCTCAGCCCGGCCTCATGTTACTATTGCCTTACTTATCGTCTAACCACGGTTGTCTTCCTGTGGTTCTTGATGTAAACACCAGTTTGTGAAGGCTTGTCATTATGACGGACACCTGACGTAGAGTACCAGTTGCCCTTGCTGTCAGAGTCGGCACCGATAGCGTTGATGCCGTCAGTGCCTACACGCAACTTGATGGTCTGGCAAGGCGTCAAGGCATCGTACTCCTTCGTGCCCATGAGCGGCAACTCCTCAAGAGTCTGCTTGTCCCACAGGCGGAACGTGAAGCGCTCGCCCTGCTCGCCATAAATGGCCATCTCGGCATCCTTGCCTGCCTCGCCTGCACACACTCCGCGACACTCGCCACTCTCTGAGAAGGCGGCAAGCTCATAGTCGTGGGCAAAGACAGAAGCATCAGCATCGAGAACAGTGCATGAAAGATATGTGTAGTCCTCGTAAGCCGACGGAACCACGTCGAGCGAGAAGTGCTTTGCCGATACCGCACGAAGCTCGCGCGGAGCTTTCAGCGAGCCAACGACTGCGTTCTCCGCATAGGAGTCCTGACCGCGGACGGCAGTGACGGCGCCCGTCTCCGGGTCGCTCATACGATAGCGGATGCTGCTGCCGGCATGGTCGCCGGAAACGGTGAGATAAGCCACGCCCGTGGAGTCAACCGTTGTCCATCCGCGACACTCACCGTCAACGAAAGCGCCAAGCTGGCAACCCTTTGCCTCCTCGCCGTCGAGTGTGAGCTTAGCGAGCACAGAAGCATTGGCTGCATAGCGATGGAAGTCGCAACCGAAGCGTTTAACGCCACTGACAACCGCACGAGGAGCAGCGGCACGCAAGACGTCAGCTCCTACCGACAACTTGGAAGGATAGTGCCAAGAGAGATTCTCTTTGCCGTGATAGCCGTAGATATAGCCATTGCCAGGAGTGAGATACTTAAGCGTGCCCACCCATACACGGCCATTGTAGATAGCGTATTCGCTTTGGCTCTTGACGATATCGTTCTCCACAGGCTGGAAGTCGGCAAACGCCTCATTGAGCGTCATCATCGCTCCGACCGGATATCCAATCCACGTCCACGTCTGTTCCACATCGGGATTGTACGGGAAATCCACCTCGTATTCAGACGGGGAGGCGATGACACCCTCGATGTCAAGTTCTCCATTGTCTGAAGCATAGACATGATAGCTCTCGTTGAGGTCAACGGTCGTGATTGGACGCTGTTCCTCGTCGGTGACATAGCGGCGCTTGACGTCGGTCACTATGCCCTTGCCCTTGCCAAACAGTTCCTTGAAGTTCTGCTCTTCCGGTTTTACCCAAAGCGAAACCCAGTTCCAACCTTTTATAAGATTGAACACCTGATGAGTGACGTTGTCGGTCTTGAACACACAAGGATAGCTGAACGAGCCAAGCACCTTCTTGTCGACAAACTGCAACTTGTTGACCTCACCCAAGGAGCGCTCCGTGAACTTCACGTTGCTGTAGGTGAGTCCGGTGGCAGCCTCCCACACCTTAAACGTCAGGCTGTTGTCGCCCTTCGGCATGTTGCCAACAACGTTAAGATGTACGAAGTAGGCGTCCATGTTGCTGTCGTATTCCGGCATACCAATGCCGTGGCATTTGCCCTTGCTGTCGAAAGCAGCAACCATGGAGTTCTCGTCCGAGCACCACGTGTCGCCAAGTTTGATGCGTCCCATGATAGCCATCCATTGGTCGGACTCAACGTCCACACTCCAGTTTGGCTTGTTGCCCGTCACATTGAGCGTCACGGACATTGGTGTCTGCATTCCCTCCGAATCGGAGATATACAGCATATCCTGATAGGTGCCTATGCCATAGGCAGCATCAGTGGTGAGGGTTACAGTCGCGGAACTGTAGGGTTGCAGCAAGCCTTCCGTAGAAGAAGCTTTCAGCCATGCAGGCAGGTTGCCTATTTGCCATGTCTGGTTGGAAGCAGAGATATTTGTTATAGTGAGTTTGGTGTCTGCCGTCTCACCAATCTGCTGCGTCAAGACCTCTTCATCAATGTAGGCATTGAGCGACTTTTGGCTGACGTAGACGCTCCATGTCTCTGGCTGCGCCATGCGGTTGCCGTGCTCGTCCATAATGTCGCGCACCGTGAAGTTGACGATGCAGTTCTCAATACGTGACTTCGAGAGAGCGGAAGGGAATGACATCACTATTTTGTTGCGGTCGGTTTCCGATACAACCCAATCGATGTCAAGCCGGCTCTCAAACCCAGCCGCCTTTAATCTTGCTCCTTTGTCGGTCGTTGCCTTCTCGGCAAGCATCTCCATATCGGCAGTGTCCCCATAACCCACCGCAGTAGGATCGGCGGCAGGCTTGAAGCCCGTGTTGGCATTTGCAGCTGCGCGGTCGGAGAGCGTTGGAGTGGTTTTCTCCTGATTTGCCACGAGATCGGTACGTTCAAACGGGTAGTAAGCCACAAGTCCCGGCTCATTGCCGCGTAGTCGCTCGGCAATGCCGTTCTTCACGTTGGCAAGAGTTTTGTGGGCATCCCAGAGGCGCACCTCGTCGATGTCACCTTCGAAATACTGCGACACGGTAGCCGCGCTTTCCGCCTTCGGCTTGTAGACCAAGGCGCCGAGAGCCATCTGCGAGTTGTAGAACGCGCCGAGGTCGGTACCGACAATCAGTTCGTTGTTACTGATGTCAACGGTGTCGACAAGCAGCGTAGCGTAACCATCACGGTTGACGCAGAAGGCAAGGTGGTGCCATTGGTTGTCGTTGTAGTTCTTGCCCATCGGCTCATAGGTCTTGCCCGAAGCCGTGAGCACCAAGCTGCCGTTTGTATCAAGCGAGAGTGCCATGTGGCGCGAGAGTGCCAGCGAGTCTTCAGGAGATTCGGCTGCGCCCCATCCGTTGCTGAAGATCGTTGCGATACCATCCTGCTTCTTGGCAGCCGAACGGAACATCATCTCAAGCACATAGTCGTCGGTAGCTCCGATGGGACATCCCGACGTGTTGACAAGCACATACTGCGACTTGCCGTCGGTGTGCAGTGCATAGTTCTTGACTGGAATGTACCAGTTGTCGGTGCCCATGAGCGACAGATTGCGCGAGTGGACCTTCTCCTTTGCCACCTTGCCGTAGCCCTCATCCATAGGCCAGTAGGCGAAGATGCCACGGAGATTGGCTGTGTGCTTGTTGCTCTTGTCCTTGAGAGCGTCCTCGAAGGATTTCATCTTGTCGTAGACCACGAAGCCCTCCATGTCGGCATAACATTCGTCGCCGCTCTTCGAACCGCCCACATAGAGCGGCACGTTGCAGTCGGCATTATTGGCGAGTCCTTTCACCGGCATATTGATGAAGGAACTCTGCGCCTCGTTGCCTGTGCCGCTGACGTTGTAGACGCGCAGCGTGCGCTTGTCCTTGTTGAACGAAACGATAGCGTACATCCAATCTTGTTCCGCCTTGCCGTCAACACCGATTGCCTTACGCTGGCTCGTCACGAAGTCGGAGCCAAACTGGGCGCTGAGCGTAGCGTCGGCGTTGTAGAATATCTTCACGGGCAGAGAGTCGGCGACGCTGGGATTGAGCGTCTGGCTGAACAGACAACTCTTCTTTCCAGTTTGCGGCTTGTACCAGAATGCCACAGTGGCATCGTTGCCGAAGATATTTACGCGGCTCTGCGTGTGAGCAGGCGTGTTGCCGTCGAAATGCAAGCCCGTGCGATGGGTTACCTCGGCATCGTTGAGCTCTGCCGTAACGTAGAAGTTGTCGTCGTTGACGGCAGTGAGGTCAATAGCCTTGTTGAACGTGACGCTCAACTCGCTGCCACGCGTGAAGTAGCCAGTCGACGGACTCGGTGCACCAAGCACTACGGGAGCTTTCGTATCCTTGACGATTGTTATGGGTTCGGTGTCGTCCGTCAGTTCCTCAGACGGACTGAGGATGCTGAAGCTCTCCGCGCGCACCTGATAGGTTCCCTCGGCAAGCGAGGAGAAGTCGATGGAGCAGGTGTCCTCGGCGTTGAGCTGTCGCCATCCGTCAGGCAGGTCGCCACGGAAGTCGGTCCAGCGCTTCTTGTCGTTGAGAAGTATGCGCTGCGTATGCCACGTCGACTCACCGGCGAGTTTGTACTGCATACGCACTCCCGTGAATCCATAGTAGTCGGCAGAGTAGCCACCGAGCTTGAAGAGCATCTTCTGCGACTTGCTATCGCCGTTGATGACGAAGCCACTGTTGCTCTTCATTGTCATCTTCGGAGCCTGTGGCGTGAAGTGGATGCTGATGGTGTCGATATTTGCATCTGTGAAATTGGAAAGAAGAAGTCTGAACACCAGATTGTCGTAGTCGGTGACGTCGAGGCGCGACTGCTTGAAAGTAATCGTGCGCTCAACCTTCTTTCCTGGAGGCAACACTATATTCCAACCGCTCGACAGCGGCTGTCCGTCGAGGCGGACATCAAGTCCACGGGTGTCACCAGAAGAGATGCACTTAAGAGTGTATGCATAGTTGATAGAAGAGGACGTGCACGTGGAGTTGTTGGCAAGCGTTAGCTTTACAGAGGCTGTCGTGCCGCTTGGCACGTTGAGCAGTTCACGCTTCTCAAACTTCAAGTAGGGCAAGTCCATGCTCATAGTGCCATTGTCGAGTGGCACATGCTGTCCATTCTCAGTATAGTACAGTGACATCTGCTGCTTCTCGTAAGGAACGCGGCTTTGTCCTGCCACGGTACGGAAGAGGAACGGGCCTGGCATGAACATTGTCTTCACGTTGTTTGTCTTCTGATCGACAACCTTTCCCGGCATGTAGACGTCCACGGAGAAATGGTCGTCGAGGTTATTGTCGGAAAGCGTGTAGCCAAACGTATTGCTCTGAGTCTCCGTGTCGGTGCCCACGCGCTTGACGCTTCCTCCGATTGTGGTCTTCGACTTTGTGAGAGTTTTTACATATTCAAAACCTGAAACTTTTAATTTCATGTCGAATGAATGGGCTACAGAAATGTCCGTTCCGGTGGTCTGCACTCCCGTTGTGCTCTCAGTCGCCGTGAAGTTTCTCGACAACTGTGTGCCCGCGTCGAACGAGAAGTTGTCGATGAAGCCGTAGTCGATGTTGGTGAACGAAGAATGGAATGTTTTCCGTTCTTTGTTCTTGAACATTTCGTACTTGTACTTCTCCACTCCGCTTATGATTGCCTGCCACTGTCCTATGGTAGAGTTGAAGCTCGTCACCATGTCCTCAACACTCTCGGTATCGTCCGTAGATGCCGGTTCGATGGTAACGAAGTCATTCTCATCCCAATATTCCTTCTTCTCCACCGACTTGAGGGCGAAAGCGAGGAACTTTCCCTTTGCCGGCTGCACGGAGGAAGGATTGGGAAGCTTGTCTACAAAGGTGGTGAGCGCGTTGCGGTTCTTCATAAGATCGGGAATTTGGATGTTCACAATCTCATTCTGCGATAGACGGAACGACGTGCTGTCCTTCTCGTACTTGCCGACACCGACCCATTTCTCAAGCTGATACTTTCGCCCAGATTCAGATGTCACGGCGAACTTGCCAGAAGCCGACGGGGATTCCTTGAGCATCACATATTCGGACGGGCAGAAAACCCAGTTGGTGTTTCTTCCTATGTAGACGTCACCCATGGCACCGACATGAATATCGTCAGAGCCCGTGGCTATGCGTTCTTTCAAGACATACGATTTGGTAAAGTCGTGCGACCACCCTTCAGTAACCTTTGCCGTTGGCAATATATCATGAGTTCTGCTCTCTTCTACCTGAATTGTTTTCGTAGCATTCGCAGGACCCACGTGATATGTGGAAGTCTCTGTTCCAGCCGCTATTGTCACTCCAGTCTCACTTGTAACTGTTGCCGACTCCGAGATATTCAGCTTAGCCGTCATCGTTGTGCCCGTCTCCATAAAGGCAGAACTTGTTGATCCTGGAGGGTCGAAAAGTACGCCTATAAGTTTTTTCGGAGCAGACGTTACGAAGTTGCTTCCGCCACGTTCTATGGCTCCCATGACATAACCCGTGAAGTTATTGCTGTAGCTGACGCCATTGACAACATAGCTGACGGTCATTGGCAGAGAGAAGTCGCCGGAAGTCGGGTTTGGCACTCCTGCCGTGAAAGCATAATCAACCGTTCCCGCAGCCGTCGCCACCTTCACCGTGTCGACAAACGCCGAGTCGAGGGTGTAGTCGCCAGTGGAGAGAGTGCGCAGATACTTGTTCGACCAACGGTTGTAGACCGTGATGGCAGCTCCGCGCACCGGCACATCCGTTGTCTCATGCGAGTCGCGGTTGTAGTAGTGCTCGAAGATATTGATGCGCATGCGATAGTCGTTGCCCGTCCTGAACACGGGCATACCCATAGCGTAAGACGCCGCCGAGCCATCATGAGGCACGCCCTTCTTCCAAAGGAGAATGGAGTCGTTGACGGCAGTTTTCGTCTGGTCGTCGACATACTGCACCATAGCGTACTTCGCGCCAAGCATACGCTCATCGCCTTCGTCAGCGTCGAGATTGGTGAGCGTCATCTGCGGATTGTTGTAGAGAGTGTACTTCTGTTTGGCATTGTACTTGAAGGTCTTGTACGAGTCGACTTTCGTCGGGTCGTGTATGCCTACAGAGTCAAGCCATAGAGTGTCGGCATTCTCGTTGACGGGATCGAGGTTGAACGTGTTGACATACTTACTCATGTCGGGGAAGTCGCTCACGCCGTCGCTGACTGCCACGACACTCTTCACCTCCCATCGTATAGGCGGGAGCAGAGCAGTGAACTCGCCCGTCTTGGCATCGGTGGTGATCGTCACTGCCGTGCCCTTCTTCGGAAAGACGAGGCGTGAGGAAATGGTGGCAATGGTGTCAACTGGAGTAATGTCGAAGTCGCCGTTGTTCACCATGTATGTTTTTGGAAGACTCGGAGCCACGGTCAGCATCGTCTGTCCGATGTTGGCAGAGCTTTTCCCGAAGCCTATCGGTTTCGATTCCTCATCCTTTCCGCCAGCCACACGTCCGACAACACGCACGAAAGTGGAGTCGTAGAAGGTGACAGCGGCTGTATAGTCAGCCTGAAAGTCAATGTAGCCATCGCGGTCGGCAAGCGAACGCACGACACATTCCCCTTGCTCTCCTACACTGGTGATAGAAGCAGGATAGCCTTTGTTGACCAGCGTGTGCTTGGATGCTGAGAGAGAGAGGCGATGGCGACCGATAGGCACATTCACCACGGCTTTGCCGTCAGCGTCAGTCATTATAGGTTGGTTGTCATTACCGTTCTGTATGACACCATCAACAAGCACGCCGAGACCCTCTGCCGGCAAATTGCCATATACATAATAAGCCTGTACCGGCACGCGGAACGAGCTTTGGTCGGAGAAGTCAACGCCTGTGTGAGCGAGACTCTGCGCTGACACATAACGGCGCGTGCTGGAGGGTTTGAACTCGTGTGTTCCGAAGACGGGCACAACCTGATAGTTGGTGCCTTCACCCATGTAAGGCACGCCGGCTATCTGGTACTCTCCGTTCTTGTCCGTCACGCCTCGGTAGCACAGATTGTCGGCAGACGGCACCACATTGCTGACGAGAGCCGGAGAGTCTACCTTAGGCAGACGCGAGTTGCGATTGTTCCAAAGTCCGTCGGGATGGCTACTGTCGAAAGCGAATTCAGCCACGCCGGCGTCGAAAGTGTAGTACGCTTCAAGCGACAATTCGTTGCCCGTGAGATAGCGGTTGTAAGTGTTGGCAATCTCCTTGTTGGAGAGCTGTCGGCTCCAAAGGCGAACCTCATCGAGATAACCCGTGAAGGGAATATCCTTGTCGGTGGCTTGTCCGAAGACAAGCGTTCCGTCCGCTACGCGGCGCACGGTGTCGGCAGGCATGTTGTCGGCGAGCCATTTCGCGGCGGCACTGTCGTCAACGGGATTGCTCCACACTGCCTCGTCCTCGCCTTGGTTTGCCTGCTTGGTGTAGCCGATGTAGAGTTTCTTCGCCTTTGCATCGTGGCGCAGCATGACGAAGTTGAAATCCTTCACAAGCGGCAGAGTAGCGCGCACGGAGCCAACTGAGAGGTCGCGGTTCTGTATGTTAAGGGCCCATTTCCCAGGAAGGGTAGCCACACGCGAGAGCTCGGCATTGCCGTTAGGACGCAGCAGGAAGCTGAGCGTCCAGTCACCCTGCCAGAACTTGTCGCCGAGTCCGGGCGCAAGCGGCAGGCAGTCGGTTGAGCTGCCGAACGACATGGAGTAGACGTCCGACTTATTTTGCAGCGAATTCTCGTCTGCCATCAGCTTCACGTCTACACCCTCAACGGCTGTAGAACCCGTGCCGTAGGTTATAGAACCCATAATGGTGCCGCGGCTGGCGGCATAACCTATGTCAGACGCCGTGGCGTAAACAGAAGTCTGGAAAGAGCCGTCGCACGAGGGATAGGCACGCAGACGGTAGATGTAGACATATCCCGGAAGGGTGTTGTCGGTGTAGACGTTGGTCTTCGTGGCGTTGTCGACGGTGTAGACGGTTTTCCATCCGTCGTCGCCCATCACTGCCTCGTCATAGTTGATGCCGTTCGTGTACTGCATTCGCGAGAGCTCATAGCGCACGGTGGCGTTCGACTTGTTGCCGGACGTTTTCCATTCCATCTTTATCTTGTCGGTGCTCTCTCCCTTTGTTGCTGTAAACTGCGATATGCTAATCTCGTTGCTGTCGATGAACTCCACTTTGTTTGTCAGGAACTTCTTGCCGACGTAGTTTTTGTCGGTAAATCCGTCGCACACAACCTGGTAAATCCATTTCGAGCAAGGCACGCTTTTTTCATCGTCAACGCAATCCACACGGATAAAGTCACTATTCGATGACTCTGCGCTATGGAATTCGGAAACGCCCAGCAACTTGCCTTCCGTCACTACTTCGTTTGCATCGTCTGTAGATGATTTTCCCGGAGCCATCACAAGCTTGTAGAAAGACAGCTTGCAGCCGTCGAGCATACTTGCGTTTGGCATCTCCACAGACAGCTTAACCTTACCGAGCGAGCCACTCTGCTTGAGGGGCACAGTGCCGTCCCAAATCGCTGTAGTTTCCCATTTCAACGAATCGGTATTGTCACTTTCGTCGAACTTGAGGTCGGGACATACAAAAACTATCTTATAAGAATTGAGTTTCCCTACCAATGGCTTGGTGTCAGTCCACTCGGTAGCAGTACACGGAATGGAGTCCACCCGCACCCCGTTACGGTAAACGAGATAGCTTCCACCCTTCTTGCTCCAGTACTGCTCCATTTCATAGCTTTGCTTGCAAGTCCATTTCAACTTAGTATGCATACGCGAGGTGTTGAAGGTGGTGTCTTGCCATACGAATTGGGGCCGTGTTAGCCAGCGGAGGTTTATCTTGCCGTCGTCTTGCGGAACGCCCTTGAACGTCCATTTGCCAATACGTTCCTTCGAGCTCATTTTTTCGGTCTCGTCGGCATACACCCATCGTTCACTGGAGGAAAGTACCTTATAGGTCATGGGGCGATAGCGCTCCATGTAGGCATAGCCGCCATAGAGTCCGTTGCTGATGTTGCCTCCGTAGACAGAAGCAATGCTGTCAACTCCGCTGAAGCGCACCACCATGCCCGAGTCCCCGGCACAAGGTATCATATACTTGCCATCGGTGCCGAATTTTCCGGATATCTTGTTGGCTTGATAAGCGGAGGCAACATTAGGCATACCTTCTTTAGCAGTAGTGATCATGTGAAAAGAAGAGTGCGTCAACAGCATGTTGTGCGAGGGGTAGTCGGTGCCGAAGGCGAAATTGTAAACGCGCCAAATGTATCTGCTATCATTGCTCAAGATTGGATCATAATCGATGTAGCAGTTTGTGGCTTCCACGTCGTCTCCGTCGAAGTGTCCGACGAATGCACCGTATTGCTTACGAGTCTGTCCTGGATAAGAACAGATAGCAGCAGATTTGTTAAAACGCAGGATGCCTCCCGACTCCGCATAGCCGATGTAGCCGCTGCGGTAGTTGGAGGGATCGTCGTTGATGAAATAGCCGTTGCCCTCTATCTTCGACACGCAGTTTTCAAAGCTGATTCTCGTGCCGGAGCTGCCCTCGGTATGGCCGATATATCCGCCGACGTTCACCTTGGTGTTGTAGCCGGTGTATACATCGGAATAGCAGTTGGTGAACGACACTTTCGAGGGTTTCTCAACGTAGCCCACGAAGCCGCCGGCGTTTACCCAACGGGCTGATGAAATTTGACACGAGCGCATCTTCACGTTCTTGAACGTCACAGTGGAGTGGTCGTCAATGTAGCCTATGACGATACCCACATGCTTCGCACCTTGTGCGTAGCATTTCTCGAACGTAACGTTCTCGATGGTGATGTTGGAGTAGTCCTCGGTGTAGCCTGCAAAGCCGCTGTAGTCTTTCTCCTCATGATAGGAGTAGAGGCCCTTGATGGTGTGTCCCTGGCCGTCGATTGAACCCTGCCAGTTTTCCATCGGTCGCCACCAATACTGACTCATGTCAATATCGGCAGTTAGAACAAGCTTGCATTTGAGCCATTCCTTCTGACCATCGCGCACGGCATACGCCACATAGGCGAGATTGCCACTGTTAGCAATGATGCGATTGCCCATCATGTCCTTCGAGGGTTCAAGCCCTCGATGTTCATCCCAATACCCTGACCGGCCGTCTAAATTGCCCGCGCCAATCTCCAAGCAACAGAGCATAAGGATGAGGAACAAAACAAGTTTTCTCATACTTTTCGATTTTTGTTATGTAATTAATATTTTCTACGGAAGAATTGTATAATCTACGACACGTTTAAAAAAAACGTAAATAAATCAAATAAGTGGAACAAAAAGAAAAATTCTAATTTCCCAATATGCAAAATTAGAGATTTTTTATTTAACAATAAATAAGATTTTACTTATATTTCAAGTCAATAAAGAAAAAACGTATTTCCACACGTGCCATTAGCATATTAAAATATGTATATCGTTTGTATACCAATATTTTTGGGAATATTCTGCAAAAAACACTAATTTTGCAATGCAAATCCAAATCTTAGAAATAGAAAATGAGCGCTAAAACCATATCCACCAGCCAACCGCAATGGCTACATTTCTCATTTCTCACGCTAATCGTGATGACATTGTGTGCCTCTCTCGTCACGGGATGCCGACACGACAGCAAACGCCCACAAAGCAGGGCACAGATGCTTTTCTCGGAAGCCGCAAGCGAGAAGTCGCTCCATAATGACTCGGCTGAGCTAAAGCTGCTGAAAGAGTTCATTGAAGAATGTGCCCTCACACGCTACGAGCACGACGACAGCACGCTGCAACTGCTGCCTACCGCACTTGTGCAGACTCTCAACTGCTACCAGCGCATGGCGCAGCCGGAGCAATGCGAGGTCTACTTCAAGCAACTGCTCTCCTCTGCTTCCCAATCCCGGCAAAACACTTTGGCGCGACATTTCCGCCGCGACATTAGCGTGGTGTTGGCTTATGCCATGTCGCGCACGGAACACACCAGCCAGGCGGCAGCCCTCATGGACAAGGCTCTCAACTTGCCCGCCTTCATGCCGACAGCAGAGAAGGAGTTTCGCGACTATGCCTACGCGGCAGCCGTCTACTACTGCGTGGACAGCTGTCAGGAAAAGATGCTCAACTCGGGCAAAAGGGCGCTGGCTGCCATTGACAGATGCGAGCGTATGCCTGGGGCATCGTGGCTGTACGCCATGATGGGCATGGCTTACCAGCGCATGGGCGACGTGGCTAACGCCATAAAGATGTACGAGAGGGAGTTTGCCATGGCACGCCACGACAACGACTCGCTGGGCATGATCAACTCCGCGAAGGACATTGCCGACTATCTTCTGCGACTCGACATGACCGACGAGGCGACACGCTACGCCGTGTTGTCCGTCAACTTGCTTGAGGGACAACACGGCGCAAACCCGATGGTGGCGGCGCAGACCTTCATCGTGCGTGCAAAGACTCTCGCCGGCAGCGACAGTCTGAAGGAAGCTCTTGCCTACCTCAACCGCGCACACGCCCTCTGCAAGGACCTTCCCTACAACAGCGGAATGTCGGACATCGACTTGCTCAAAGGCAAGATGCTGATGGCAACAAAGAAAAAGAATACGAAGACTGCTACCGACGAGGGAAGAAAAATGCTCGAAAGGGCTGCAAGGCAGGGCACATCGGGCATCAGCGCCAACGCCTATTACGAACTGGCACGCCACGACCTCGCACGCCACGACTATACGCGCGGCGAGGCGGAGCTTGACAGTATGTACGCGCGTCTCAACGCGTCGAAGCCTGCCAAGACCATCGAGGGGGCTTACGAACTGGCACTGAGCCACTACACGGCAAAGGGCAAGAAGGAGAAGGCCGCACTCTATGCAGCTGCCATTGACGAGCAGGAGAAACGTGAAGAAAAGGGCAAAGCGATAAAGAACACCGTGCGCTCACTGCTGTCACTCGAGAAGGAGCACCTGAACAACCTTGATGCGGCGGAAAGTAGACGCGACAGAATGTTGTGGACTGCGGTAGGCATGGCTTTCCTGCTGATGACCATAAGCGGGCTGTGGCTTAACGTACACAGCCGACGCTCGGCAAGGCGCAAGAGCGACGAGATGAAGCGCAAGCTCGACGAGATGAAGCGCAAGCTCGACTCCGTGGAACACAGCCTAAACTCCACGATGCGTGCCAAGGAAGAAATGGAAAACCGCATCAACGCCATAAAGACGAGTGCCGACACCAACGCCGAACTGCTTGCCGCCTTGCGCAACGAGGGCGAGACGACGTTCAAGGAGCGCTTCCTGCTGGTGCATCCTGCTTTTCTCAAGGCCCTGCGTTCACGCGTGCCGGGCATTACGAACAAGGAGGAGGTGTTCTGCATGTTGATTGCCCTCGGACAAGGCAACACGCAGATTAGGGAACTGCTTGGCATTGAGCGGCAGAGCGTCAACATGCTGCGCTATCGACTGCGCAAGAAGATGGTTCTCGCCGAGGGCGAGAACGAGGAGACAATCGTCAAGGCCATCATCACTTCCTCTTTAGGAAGAAGCGCACAAGAAGGAAATTGACGGGCACGCAGATGCAGAACATAGGCACGGGCGCCCACTGCTTTGCCACGCCGAGCCAGATGAAGAGGTTGAGCGTGAGCATCTGCAGCACGTAGTTGACGGCGTGGGAGAAGGCGAAGCCTGCCCCACGCTTTGCCGACGCCTCCACGCGAAACGTGAAGCGCGTTGACGCTACGAAGTTGAAGACGAAACTGACGGCGTAGCCTATGGTCATCGCAAGGGTCGGCGACAGCCAGCGTATGAGCAGCCAATAGATGGCATACTGCAAGAGCGTCGCCAACACTCCCACTATACCAAAACGAACTATCTCGCCTAACTGGCTTTTATTTATCATTCCCATTTGTATAAAAATCTTAAGTAATTGCTCAGAATTGAGCAAAATTGCGAAATTTCAACTTTATCTGAACGGCTTGTAGTGAACCTCGTCTGCCATGGCGAGCATTTCCCTATCGCCGCGGCTGTCGCCAAACGCCACTATCTCGTAGCTGTCGCGATTTTCCACGACATCTGGGAGGAGGGCATTGATGCGGTTCACCTTCTCCGCACCGTAGCAGTTGGGCGTGAGGAAGCGGCCCGTGAGTTTTCCGTCGGCGCCTGCCTCCACCTGCGTGCCCAGCACGTGGAACTCGGAGTCGCTCTCGCTCTTGAGCGTCGTGAAGAACGGGCTAACCCAATTGTCGATGCTCGCACTGACTATGAGCACCTCGTAGCCCTCGGCGAAGACGTCGCGCAGACAGTCGAGCGCGGCGGGACGCATCAGATGGCTACTGGAGGCGGCGAAGCGTCGGCAGAGGGCGTCGAAGTCGGCGAGGGGCATGCCACGGAAGTACCATGCGAAGAGACGCTGTTTGGCGCGGTAGTTGGGATAAAGGCGAAGCTTCATCAGCAGCAGTAGCGGACTGAACAAGGCGAAGCCCATCAGAAAGCGCCATGTGCCGCAGGCGTAGCGTATGAAGCAAAGCAGCGTGTCGTGCGATGTCAGCGTGCCGTCGAAATCAAACAAATAAAGTTTCTTTCTCATTTATTTATTATATTGAAGTTCCCGGATTTATGGAATTTAAATATGTACTGTCTCCTTATTCAATTTTCCGGCAGATGCCCTGCCCCCATTACAATTACACGATATAAATCATCAGAAGGAAGGACAACAGCCACGCCACGACGATTACCTGCGAGAAGTGGTCGCGCAGGATGATTTTCGTAGGGTCGCCACTCTTCTGGTCGACAACGGCTATCTGGATGTAGCGCAGCAGTCCGAGGAGCACGAAGACGAAGGTGAGATAGAGATAGGGCGTCTGGAAACGCTCCACCACCTCCGGCGACACGCAGTACATGATGTAGCAGACGAGCGTCACGGAAGCCGTGATGGTTATGGCCTGATTGATGAACGTGAGATTGTAGCGCACGGTGTTCTTGCGTGGCGCCTCCCCCGTCTCGTTCATGCGCAGCACGTCGTCGCGGCGCTTGGCAAACGACATGAAGAGCGTGAGCAGGAAGGTCATGATGACAATCCAGTTGCTCAGCGCCAACTCGCAGGCGAAGCCTCCGGCAAGGATGCGCAGCACGAAGCCGAACGCCACTATGCAGACGTCGAGAATGGCATATTGCTTGAGCTTGGAACAATAGGCGAGGTTGAGAACGTAATAGAACACCACCACTGCCATCACCGAGCTCATCACTTCCGGGGGCAACAGCAGCATAACCACAATGCCGAGCACGAACATCAGAGCCATGAGGATGTAGGCTGTGCGTATGGAGAGTGCGCCCGATGCCACGGGACGGTGGCATTTAACGGGATGGTGGCGGTCGGCGTCGACGTCGACGATGTCGTTGTAGCAATAGATGGACGATGCCACGAAGCTGAACGCCACGAAGGTGAGCACGGCAAGCCATACGGAACGGAGCTCAAAAAGCTCTCCGCCGAAGAACATCGGTACAAAAACGAAGAAATTCTTTATCCACTGCTTGGGACGCGTGAGACGCAATATATTCTTTATCATAATGTCTTGATTTTAAATTTCAGAACTCGCTGCAACACCCATGCCAGGGGCAGCGTTATCACCACCGTCACGAGGAACGTCGGCCAATAACCCAGATGGTACGGCTCCACATGCACGAGCACGAAGTGTATATGGATGAGATAGGCTTCGAGGCTGAGGGCGCCTACGAAGGCGAAGGCGCGGTTGACCCACTGCGGCGTGCGGCGGAAGATGCGGTTGAGTACGAGCACGGAGCATACGGTGAAGGGAATGTAGAGCATACGCTCCACGAAGAGGGGGAATGTGCCGTGGCGCTCCTGCTCAAGGTAGAGGCACGTGCCGAAGGTCATGAGAAACGTCAGCAACAGGAGCCACACGGCGTCGCCCGGCAGCTTGCGCTTCGTGCGCACCATCTCGCCGGCGTTGATGCCGATGAAGAATATCGGGACGCGGCTCCAGAATATCTCAAGATGACCTACGGCGTAATGGATGGGCAACACCCACTCCACCATGACGCACCACACCACCATCAGCAGCGGCAGCCAGCGGTAGACGGGATGTCTTTCGATGAGCCGCATGTACCATGGTGCGACGACGTAGAGCATCATTATTGCCGGGACGTACCAGAATGTCAGCTCGTCGTGGAGCCAGAAGTCCCAGTTGACGGTGATGTCGCCAATGAGGTCGGGGATGCTCCTCGAGAAGCGGCGCGCGCCGAGATAGTCGGGCAGGTAGAACGCCGTGGCGCAGACGAGCCATGTGGGGAGTATGCGCAGCAGGCGGCGCCGATAGAAATGGCGCACGTCGGGCGTCTTGCTCCAGGAGAACCACAGCCCCACCCCACTGAGAAAGAGGAAGATGTCCACGCCCACATTGCCGCAGCGCCGAAGCCCATAGAAGGCGTCGCTGCGGTCGAGCGCCACGTGGAAAAGGATGACGAAGAGCATCGCGGCTCCCATCTGCTCCGCACGGTAGCGCGAGATGTTTGACAATTCTATATCCGGAATACGCATTTCTTTTGATTTTTCTTTTATTTTTCGGAGCGCAGTTTTGAGAAGTTATGATAGAACCACGCGAGGGCTATGGAGGCTATGACGTAGAGGAGCAGTCCCGTGTAGACGTCGCCGTGGCGCGAGATGGGGATGAATATCTTGCGCGTGACGGGATGGAGCACAAAGAGGGCTGCCGAGATGCCGCCCACCCATGCCAGCCACTGATTGGCTCTTGCGGGCATGAGCTTGGCAAAGCCCACTGCCGCCGAGCAGACGAAGAGCGGCGCCCAGAGCCATAGCTGGAAGTTGAAGCTGAAGAAGAAGACGAGCACTACGCTCACTATCGTCTCCGTCAGCCAGAAGGCGTGGCTCATCTCCTTGCCGCGGCGCGCGTAGAGGAGTCCGGCACAGAAGGGCAGCACGCCGCCCATGAAATTGTAGCGCACGCGGTTGAGCGTGTCGCCCTCGGGGTCGCAGAACGCCTGCATAGCCCAGCAAGCAACGACAAGGAGGATAGCGAAGATGTCGCCGCGGCGCCAGAGCAGCAGCCTATAGACAATGTAGAGCTGCATCATGAGGCCGAAGAACCAGTAGGGACCGGGCCATATCACATGATCGGGGTCGGGCAGAATGTTGTTGAACATGAAAAGTTGCCCGAGGATGTCTATCACCTGGTACTTGTGAGCGCCGGGCGTCATGGCGTCAACCATCGTGAAGATGACGAATCCTACAATCATCATCTTGAAGAGCTTCGTGTAGTGATGGGAGAGAAACGGCACAACGCCTATTCTCGACTGGGGCGGGTTGCCTCCTCCGCGCTTCTCGTATTTCATCACGAGGCCATAGGCGGAGAGGAAGAGGAACACAGGCACTCCGTAGTGGCCGAAGAACGACAGCAGATGGACGGGCAGGTTCCAGTCGGGCGACATGAGTGCCTGTATGAGCTGGCTGCTCTTGCTGATGGTGAACGTGTACTCATTCTCCTTGACGGCAAAGCCGAGCCAATGGCAATAGTTGTGGAGGAAGATTCCTATTATGGCGAGTCCGCGCAAAGCGGAACATTCTGTACGGGTGAGCATATTTTTGAGTTTTGAGTTACGAGTTTTGAGTTACGAGTTACGAGTTACGAGTTACGAATTACGAGTTACGA
>DLKG01000085.1:0-9857 GCA_002490315.1 Prevotella sp. UBA7594
AGTTCTATGTTGAACTTGCGCACTGTGTGGGGGGGCAAGGTATATGCTGAAATAGGTAAGATAACTCCTGTTTGTGACGGTTTTACAGCATCAAATGGTTTTGGAAATATCAAAGTTCCCATTGACTGGGCTACCCAGGAATTCCAGGTGACGGTTGACGTGTCGGACTGTAAATTCAATGAGGATGAGGATGAGGAAATGCGTGAGAATGTGCTTTCTTTCGGTACAGCCCCGGGCAATACTGTTAACCAGATACATGTTGTATATACTTCCGATAACAAGATTGATGTTTATCTTGGTGTATTAAACAATAAGGATAAAGAAAAGTATAACGTAATAAGCTATACTATAAAGGAAAAAAAATTCACCTTTAGAATCTCAAAGGCTAAAGGTGCATTCATTGATGAAGATAATATAGATTTGTCTATTACGTCTGGTACTTTTAGCGCAAATCTTTCTGATTTTCTATTTGATAAAAACGATGTTTATATTGGTTCTACAGCAGGTTTGGAATTGGGCGGTATGACAGGTATAACCACCCTTGCCAGCAACGCTACCTATTCCGGCATACAGCTTGAGCAGATAGTAGCAGGAGAAGATGACCCGAAAGATGCTGCAATAAATTGCTCAGGTAGTTCCAATGTCGTGTACAACAGTTTTTGGGACAATTACAACCCTACAGAAAAGACCTCTGACTTGAAATACTCTAAAACAATTTCAATCGATTGGAACACACAGAAGTTGGTGGCTAAATTTAATGTCAAGAACTGTGGTAATGATGCAGATCATAGAGATAATGTGTTGTCTGTAGGTGAAGGCATTGACACGTGGGCTGACAACAAGGCTCATTGGCATTTCTATTATGCTGCACCCAAAAGCAGTAGCACTGGTACTGGCACTGGCACTGGCACTGGTTCAACAACGCGTAGCGGCTCTCTTGAGTATGTGTTTTTTGACAAGAACAACAAGTCTGTGAGTAGACAAAAACTGACATCAGGCTTCACTTCAGATGAGCTTACGATAGAGATTTCAAAGAAGGCTGGCATGAAGATTAATGGCACATCTTACGACAGCGGTCTTTCTGAAGATGAGATAGCCACGAATTATGCCGACCTTTGGAACATGTCCGATATCGAGGTTGGCTCAACACAGGGCGATGGCCGCAACCATGGCACCATCGACTACGTGAGAATCGTTGGCGTCGACGACGCAACGACCTCCGGTAATGTCCTCTCCCAGACCAATGTCAACTCATTCAGCAGTCAGGAGAACGTGATTGTCCAACTCGATCGTGAATTGAGCGACCAATGGTGGAACACGTTCTGCGTGCCGTTCGACATCGACGCCGACCTCGTAAAGTATACATTCGGCGACGGAGTAAAGCTTCGCACCTTCGACAAGGCTGAAGGCACAATAATTAAATTCAAGGCAGTAACCGACGGCATCAAGGCAGGACAGCCTTACCTCCTCAAGCCAAAGCAAACCGTCACCAATCCAATCTTCTCCGGCGTCAACCTCGTTGCCCCCGCCACAACGGGCGGAAATCCAGATGCAGTGATGAACGAAGGCTATGGAATGCAGGGCACCTACGGCTACACAGAGATGAGCACAGACAAGACCAACCTCTTCCTCGGCGACGGCGACCGCTTCTTCTATCCCGACGGATCAGAAGGTTCCAATGTCATCTATGGTATGCGTGCCTTCTTCATCGTGCCCGCAGGCACTAAAGTGTCCGCCCTCAAGGCGCTTGTCGACGACGAGACGACATCCATCGACGCCATTGACGGAGCCAATAAGCAGGATGTCGACGTTCCCGTCTACAACCTTCAGGGTCAGCGCGTAGGCAACACGCTCCTCGGCTTGCGCCCTGGCATCTACGTGCAGAACGGCAAGAAAGTGGTGGTGAAGTAAAGAAACGCTTCCCCCTCAGTATTAACTAACAACGAAAAAATCTTCAATAAAGAAAAATGAAACTCAAGAAATACAACACCCCCGACATAGAGATAATGGAAATGACAACAGTGTCGATGATAGCAGGAAGCGGAGACGGCTTATACTCAGACGGAACAGGAGGCAACATTGGTGGTCCCTCCGGCGGTAATGGTACAAAAGCCCACATCGCTTCCCGCCAGTATTTCGACGGTTGGGATCTCGACGACGCCGATGAGGAATAAGCGAGCGGCTTACTCCCATACTCCGAATAAGGAGTGACGATTCCACATCCACCGGAAGAAAACGACAAAGTCATTAATTTGGACTCATCCGGAATATGGAGTTATGAAATAATAGGAAGACCCTGCCGTTCAAGCGGAGAATGTATTTTTATCCGTGGCGGAGTTCTCCGTCAATCTCATGCCAACTACTTGCATTATTATAGTAGCTCAGCGCTCTGTAAAGGCAAAAGCATAGAAATTCAGAAGCTTTTGCCCTTGCAGGGCGCTTTTGGTTGCAATCGTTATTAGAGTGTGTGTCAAAAGGCATAAATTGGAATTATCCGTGGCGGAGGTCTCCGGCCTCCGCAGCAAGCGATAATTACTAATATATTGATATTTAATCAATTGCGTATAATGGGTGCTGCGGAGGCCGGAGACCTCCGCCACGGATAAAGTTGCAAATTTGCCTTTTGACACACCCTCTTGAATAAAGGTGCCATTTTACGGCCTGCGCTCGGCCCTGCCGCTTGCCTTAGCAAGAAAGGGCAAAAGCCTCTCATAGCCAATTTCTGAATTATCTATTGTTGTGCGCCATTTGGCGTTGTAGGGAAACCGCTGCTTCTGTGAAGATTGGCGTAAATTGCGCAGTAAAGGATTAAATGTAGGCAAATTAAGAATAATTTGACCATATCAATTGCCAGTTGCAAATAATCTGTGTAATTTTGCAGTCATAATGTTAAAGACAACAATACACAATCATGGATAATACCTCTTCCCGCTTTAGGAAGAGCAGGCTCATGGCGTGTCTGTTCTCCCTTTTGGCTTTGTTTCTTGTCCTCCCTGCCAACGCGCAGCGCGTGTCTGTGAAGACCAATGCCCTCTATTGGGCAGTGTGTGCGCCCAATGCCGGCTTGGAGTTTCGCATCAATCGCCATACAACGCTCAATCTCGAAGCCGCCTTCCAGCGCTTCGACCACGGCAAGTACGACACGCGTGCCCTTGTCTTCACCCCAGAGGCACGCTATTGGTTCTCTGCCCGTCCGCAGGCAGGACATTTTGTCGGCGTCACAGCCCTCGCCGCCAACTACGACATAACCGTCGGCTCCCGCCGCCACAACGGCGACGCTTTCGGCGGCGGCGTCACGTACGGCTACTCCTTCGTCCTCGGACGCCACTGGAGTCTTGAAACCACCGTCGGCGTCGGCGCACTCTATCGCCACGAGAAAGACTCGCGCGACGGCAACGAGCCCTCGCAGCCCAATGTCAGTAAAGTTAATTTCGCGCCGCTTAAGGCAGGCGTGACGTTTGTATATATTATAAGGTAAAGAGATATGTTTTTAAGATACAATTCATTCGGTGGACGGGAGTCCGCCGCTTCCCGCGTAACACTTCTTCTCTTGCTCATTCTTCTCCCCGTTTTCGCTCTCGCGCAAGACATCGTGCGCCTCACGGGTCGCGTCGTGTCGAAGCAGAGCGGTGAGCCGCTCATCGGCGTCAACATCAGCGATGCCCAACTGCGCCGTGCCCTCGCCGTCACCGACGAAGACGGACGATTCGCCCTCGACACTCACGTCGGCACCACGCTGAAGTTCTCCATGGTGGGCGCGAAGCCCGAAACCATTAAAGTAAAGAACGGCAAGTACATCGAGGTGAAGCTCAATGAGGAAGATATCTCCCTTGGCGAGATAGTCGTGTCCACGAAGCGCATCACCGACAAGATTATGCCCGAGCCCACCGACATTGAGATAAAAGGCAACTACTTTTATGTCCGCACGCGCGTCCGTGTGCCGCGTGAGATGTTCTCCCACGACACGCGCCTCGTCGTGCAGCCCGTGCTCAACAATGCCACGCGTGGCGAACTGAGCCTCATGCGCCCGATGGTCTACGACGCGCGCGAGTACCATCAGACGCAGGATCGTCTCTACACCTTCGACATGAACGACAGCATACAGGGCGACCCCCTCGCACGCTACATCACCGTCAAGAGTCCCTCCACCAAGGAGGCAGGCCGCACCAACGACATCATAGGCTATTCCGACTCCATCTACGTCACCAACGTTCGCGACGAATACTCCTGCGATGTCTACATGGCGATAGAAAACTACAACCGCATCCTCTATCGTGACACAACCATCATTGCCCGCGGCACCGTCAACCCCCTGCGCTGGCTCGACTATTCCTTTGCTGCCCGTCAGCTCAATGATTCCTCCTACTATCCGCAGCCGGAGAAGCAGCTCCGCGACACCCATGGTGAGATCGACCTGCGCTTCCCCATCGGCAAGGCACGCTTCGACACGTCCAACCCCCACAACGCTGCAGAGATAGCCCACCTTGGCGAGCAGGCAGACGCCGTCGGCAAGACGAAGGACGCCACGCTTCAGTCGCTTAGTCTGGAAGGCGTGTCGTCGCCAGACGGCCGCTACTCTCGCAACGCCACTCTCGCCCGTCAGCGTATGGACTTCGCCCTCGGCTACATCCGCAGCCATCTGCCCTCCGACCTCACGAAGAACATGCAGTTCACGTCGAAGTCCTCCGTCGCCACGTGGAGCGATGTCGTCGCTCTCCTGCGCCGCGACTCCCTCAACGCCGAGGCCGACCGCATGCAGCAGATCATCGACCGCAATTCCTCTGCCGACCGCCAGGGCGCGCTCATGCGCACGCTGCCCTTCTACACAAGTGTGCTGGAGAAGAAATATCTGCCGCAGCTCCGCCACGTGAGCTACACGCTCAACTATTCCATCTTCCGCCAGCTGACGCTCGACGAGATACGCCAGCTCTATGCCTCCGACCCGCGCCAGCTCTCGCGCTTCGAGTATTTCCAGCTCTATCGCGGCGAGACTGACCCCGCCGCCCGTGAGAAAGAGCTTCGCCACGCCGTCGAGCAATATCCGTCGTTCCTCTGCGCTGCCAACGACCTCGCCGCGCAGCTCATCAACGACCACCATTCCGATCCTGCCCTCCTGCGTCCTTTCGCAGGAGCGAAGGCTCCCGCCGTTGTCAATGCCAATCAGATGATAGCCCTGCTCGACGCCGGGCAGTACACAGCCGCCGACTCCCTTGAGTCTTACGTGGGCAACGGCGACGACACGCGCCTTCTGCGTGCAGTCAACGGAGTGCTCAACGGCCGCTACGCCGACAATTTCGACATCGTGGCGTCCACCGGCACACGCAATCGCCTCCTCATGCTCCTTGCTCTCAAGCGCAATGACGAGGCTCTCGCTCTCAGCCGCCAGTTGCCCGACGGCGAGGCGCTCACCCATTATCTGCGCGCCATCTGTCTCAATCGCAAGGACGACGCCGTAGGCGCCTACGACGAGTTGAAGCGCTCGTTCGAGATGGATCCCTCGCTGAAGAACGTGGCAAAGATAGACGGCGACGTCTGCGATTTGCTTATGGAGCATAAGAACAAGTAAAAAGGATAACGACTATGAAGAATACCTTATTATATATATCCCTCATGCTTCTCTCCCTGGGCGTCTGCATGCCAGCCGACGCGCAGGTGGAGGGCAGTGCGCTCAACTATCTGTTGCAGCGTCCGCGTGTGGCAAAGAAATATAAGCAGAAGCAAGCCTTCGACCATCTCTTCCTGGATGCCGGAGCAGGCTTCGACATCATGGGCCGCCGCCATCCGCAACTCGGCTTCAGCAGTATGCTCACCGTTGGCGACTGGCTGACGCCGGAGCACGGCGTCCGACTCTCCTTTGGCACAGGCTCCTTCCGCACGTCGGGCGTGCGCGCATGGTATGGCTCGCTTGGCGTCGACTACATGCTCAACATAACCGCCCTCGCACAGCGCGGCACCTACTATTCGCCGCGTCCCTTCGAGGTGTATGGCATTGCGGGCATCGACCTCGCAGCCTCTCATCATTCCGCCACCACCAACTACGGCATCGGCGGCCATGTTGCCCTGCGCGGCCAACTCGCCCTCTCGCCCCACACGTATTTCTATGTTGAGCCGCGCTTCTCGCTCGTCGAGGATCAGCTCTCCTTCGTGCCCACATGGCATGGCTATCGTCCATTGGGCACCGTCCTCCTTGGTTTCGGCTATCGCCTGCCGGAGCAGCGCCTGCGCTTCGCCGACCCCTACCGCCGCCAGCACAGCTTCGCCGACGGCATCTTCGTTGGAGCCCTCGCCGGACCGACGTCGCTGCTCAGCCGCAACTCGTCAACATGGCTCGACCATATCGGCGTGCGCACCGTGGCAACCCTCGGCAAATGGTTCGACCCCTACAACGCCGTGCGCCTCTCCCTTGCCGCCACGACAGCGCGTCCCGACGGGATGCACCGCGTGAAGGGCGTGGGTGCGCAGCTCGACTATATGGTGAATCTCCACAACGCCTTTGGCGGCGTCAATCCCGACCGCCGCTTCTGGCTCGACGGCGTGTTGGGCTTCAGCCTTAACCGCACAGCCGACGACCAGCATCAGCGCCGCAACAGTTGGGGCTTCGGTGGAGGTCTGCAGGCCAATGTGCGCCTCTCGCGCGACATCAACTTCGTTGTGGAGCCGCGTGTCGACCTCTATGGCTCGAAGTTTATCCCCCGCTTCAACACCTTCCGCCAGTATGACGTGGCAGCCTCCGTGCTTGCCGGACTCGTCTACACCTATCACGACAGCTATTCGCTCAGTCGCCGCAGCAGTGGCGAGCATGGCGTGCGCCGTGCCTCCTTCTCCATAGCAGGCGGCGTGGCAGCACCAGCCAATAAGCTCAATAAGAGTAAGTACTACATGCCGTCGTTCGCCCTCGGCTACACGACATGGAGCTCGGCAGCCCAGGGCGCACGCCTCAGTCTCAACGGCGACTTGCGCGGCCTTGCCGACGGCACGCGCTATGGCAAGATGTCGTTGGGCGTCGACTGGCTCGTTGACCTCTCTGCGCTCACCTACGGCACTTCTGCCTCTCCGCTCCTTTCCTTCCGCACCGTGGCAGGCTTCGCCCTCGGCGCCGAATATAGCGACCGCCGCAGCTACTTCGCGCCCGACGTACACGCCGGAGCACAGGCACGCCTGCGCCTCTCGTCCAATGTCGGAGTGTTCGCCGAACCGCAGTTGGCTTACAACATGTCGAAGCGTCTTGAAGGACAGCGATGGGGTAGGGTGACGCCGCGTATGCTCGTCGGCATCGACTACACGATGCAGCGCCAGCGTTCCGCCAATAGCTACGACACGCCCGAGAAGAAGCATTTCGTGAGCATCTCGGCAGGTATGGGCGTCTACACGGGCAACTTCGGAGAGGTGCAGCGTAGCGACAAGTATGTCTATTCCGTCAACGTCTCCTACGGTCAGTGGCTTAACGGTCTGCATGGCTTCTACGCCTCTGCCGCCAACAACTTCGTGACGCGCCAGTCCGACCAAACGGATAATCTCACTACCGTCACGGCAGGCTACATGCTCAATCTCAAGTCGGCAGTCAGCGGAGAGTCGTCCGACGACGATGTGCTGCAAATCACGGGTAAGCTCGGTGCCACGCTCGGCATCAACAGCGGCGACGGCCACAGCGTGCGTCTCGCTCCCGGCATCAATGCCGCCATGCAGGCAGGCTTCCGCGTCAGTCCCGCGGTGGAGCTCTTCGTGGAGCCGTCCGCCACGGTGTTCACGAAGCATATCGAGCCGCGCACGGGTAGACATCCGGCTGAGGGCGAACTGAAAGTCAGCGTCGGCACGAAGTTCAACTTCTGATACTCGCCAAATGTAATTTTGGTTGGTTAATCTGTAATATGTTTATGCCTTGTATGGAAGAAAAACAATAATTTTGCACTGTACATAAAAAAAGACAATAGACAATATTATATGCTACTGGAAAAGATTTCTTCGCCATCCGACATCAAGCAGATGTCAATGGCACAGCTCAGCGACCTCGCCGGCGAGATACGCCACGGCATTTTGCTTCGCGACTCCCTCCACGGTGGTCACGTAGGTCCCAATCTCGGCTTCGTCGAGGCCACCATCGCCCTGCACTATGTCTTCAACGCTCCAGATGACAAGTTCGTCTTCGACGTTTCCCATCAAATCTATCCCCAAAAGATGCTCACGGGTCGTGCCTTCGGCTTCATCGACCCTACGCGCTTCAATGAGATATCGGGCTACTCCTCGCCCCTTGAGTCGCCCACCTACGACAACTTCGAGATTGGCCACACCTCCACCTCCGTGGCTCTCGCCACTGGTCTTCAGAAGGGCCGCGACATCCTCGGCGGCAAGGAGAACATCGTCGTCGTCATCGGCGACGGCTCGCTGAGTGGCGGCGAGGCGTTTGAGGGCCTCGACATGGCAGCCGAGCTTGGCACTAACATCATCATCATCGTCAACGACAACGAGATGTCCATCGCCGAGAACCACGGCGGTCTCTATGCCAACCTCAAGCTCCTGCGCGACACTAACGGCACTGCCGAGCTCAATTTCTTCCGCGCCCTCGGCTTCGACTATCATTACGTGGCTGAAGGCAACGACCTCCAGACGCTCATCGACGCCTTCCGCAAGGTGAAGGACACTCCGCGCCCAACCGTCCTCCACGTCCACACAGAGAAGGGCCATGGCTATCAGCCTGCCATCGACAACAAGGAGGCATGGCATTGGAACATGCCGTTCGACATCAAGACCGGCAAGTCCACTGTCACGGCAATGGGGGAGAGTGCCGCTGCCATCCTCGGCGACCATCTGCGCTCGCTCATGAAGCGCGACGAGAAGCTCGTCTGCATCTCTGCCGCTGTGCCGGGATGTATCGGTTTCGGTCCCGACCAGCGCCGCGCCGCCGGCGCCCACCATCAGGATGTGGGCATCGCAGAGGAAGAGGCTGTTGCCATGGCTTCCGGCATGGCGAAGCGTGGCGCCCATCCCGTCTTCTCCACCTATGCCACTTTCATCCAGCGCACCTACGACCAGATTGCCCAGGATCTCTGCGTCAATGGCAATCCGGCTGTCATCAACGTCGTTGGCTCGTCCATCTTCGGCATGAACGACTTCACGCACATCTGCTTCTTCGACATCCCGATGCTCTCACATATCCCCAATCTCGTCTATCTCGCCCCGACCACGGTCGAGGAGATGATTGCCATGGAGGACTGGGCGATACGCCAGGATAAGTATTCCGTGGCTCTGCGCGTGCCGGAGGGTGAGGTGCTCCATAGCGACGAGGCTTACCCCACTGACTATTCCGACCTCAACCGCTACTGCGTTGCCCATCGCGGACAGCGCGTCGCCATCCTCGGCGTCGGCTCGTTCTTCGGAAAGGCGCAGCGCGTCGCCCGTCTGCTTGCCGACAAGGGCATCGACGCCACACTCATCAATCCGCGCTTCGTCAGCGGCACTGACGAGCAGCTCCTCACCAGTCTGCTTGCCGACCATCGGCTTGTGGTGACTCTTGAGGACGGATGTGTTGACGGTGGCTTCGGCGACCGCATAGCACGCTTCTATGGTCCGACAGCCATGAAGACGCTCTGCTTCGGTGTGCGCAAGGCTCTCTACGACCGCTATGACGTCAACGAGCTGATGCGCGACAACGAACTGCTCGACGAGCAGATTGCCGCCCGCATAGAAGCTACACTCTGACCTTTAATAACTGGTAGGAGCGGACGCCCTCAATATAACTGGGAGAGGAAACGCCCTCAATATAACTGGGAGAGGGGGCGCCCTCGCCCCCGACCTAAATATTAGTCACGTATTTGTTTCGTGAAGGGTTGTCGGGGGCGGGGGCGCCCCCTCTCCCAGTT
>DLKG01000085.1:9979-11170 GCA_002490315.1 Prevotella sp. UBA7594
GCCCCCTCTCCCAGTTATTACTCTATTGGCGCCACTCCGCCGCTTTGTTAAGATTTTTCTTCTTTTTCTTTGCCGTTTCCCGAAAAATGCGCAATTTTGTATTACGTTTCAAGACAAACGTGGACATAACAAACAATATTATATATTTTTTTCTATGCGCAAAGTAATAGGCATCGGCGAGACGGTGCTCGACATCATTTTCAAGAATAACAAACCCGTGGAGGCTGTGCCTGGTGGCTCCACATTCAATGCCATCGTGTCCCTCGGTCGTGCGGGTGCCGACGTGGCGTTCATCTCCGAGACCGGCAACGACCGCGTGGGCGACTACGTGCGCCGCTTCCTCACCCAAAACCACGTTGACACCAATTCCGTCACCGTCTACCCCGAGTCGAAGTCGCCCATCTCCCTCGCCTTCCTCGACGACGACAACAACGCCGATTACATCTTCTACCGCGATCAGAATCCCGATCACGTTGACTTCTCCTATCCTGAGATAAACGCCGACGACATCATTCTCTTCGGCTCTTTCTATGCCGTCAATCCGGCGAGCCGTCCCCAGGTGGCTGGTCTGCTCGACTATGCTCGCCAGCGCGGAGCCATCATCTACTATGACGTCAACTACCGCCCTGCCCATCGTGGCGATGTGATGAAGATAACACCCAATCTCATCGACAATCTCGACTTCGCCGACATCGTGCGCGGCTCACGCGACGATTTCGAAGTGCTCTACAAGAAGGACTCCGCCGAGCGCGTCTACCGTGCCGAGACCTCTTTCTATTGCAAGCGCCTCGTCTACACCGATGGCGCCCGTCCCGTGACGGTGCTCTCCGACGGAGGTTTCGAGAAGTCGTATCCAGTCTCCTCCGTTCAGACTGTCAGCACCATCGGTGCCGGCGACAACTTCAATGCCGGACTCGTTTATGGACTCCTGCGCTATGGTATCCGTCGTTCCGACATCGAGAGCGGTCTCTCCGAAGAACAGTGGGACAAGCTCATCGCCTGCGCCACGGAGTTCTCCGCCGACTGCTGTCGCGACATCTACAATTACGTGTCGGAGGACTTTGGCAAGCGCGTTGCGTCATTTCTGAAATAAGCGCAGACGCAACGTCAGGGCGCACGTTTAACTGGGAGAGGGGACGCCCTCGTCCCCGACCAACGAAGTAGCGTATTTGCTTCGTGAGGAGTTGTCGG
>DLKG01000063.1 GCA_002490315.1 Prevotella sp. UBA7594
TGCGGCATGCTGCCGCAATTTGGAATTTGGAATTTGGAATTTTGAGTTTTGAATTATGAATTGCGGATGTCATTTGCCAATTCAAAATTGTATAATTCAAAATCGGCGCAGCCGACCAATTCAAAACTCAAAACTCAAAATTCCTAATTCTGATTTGCGCTCGAGCGCAAATCAGTAGTCTCTCTGCATGTCTGCTATCTTTTGTTGGAGTTTGCGTACTTGCTCCTCTTGGAGCACGCGCTTGTACTCGATTGGCACTACTTGTATGAAGTCTTCTACGTAGCGGTTCCAGTCGTCGAGCATGGTGCGGGCGAGTTTGGAGCCGGTATAGAGATAGTGCTGGCGTATCAGCTCATGCAGTTCCTTGCGGTAGTTGGCGTCGTCGACGAGATTTATCTCCACCATGTCCATGTTGCAGAAGTAGTCGAAGTTGTGGTTCTTGTCCCAGACGTATGCCACGCCGCCCGACATTCCTGCGGCGAAGTTGCGCCCCGTTTCTCCGAGCACCACGATGCGTCCGCCCGTCATGTACTCACAGCAGTGGTCGCCCGCGCCCTCAACGACGGCGGTGGCTCCGGAGTTGCGCACAGCGAAGCGTTCGCCCACCTTTCCGTTGATGTACAGCTCGCCGCCCGTGGCACCGTAGAGTCCGGTGTTGCCGGCGATGATGTTGTCCTCGGCGGCGAAGTTGCTGCGTATAGGCGGGAGTATGGAGATGCGTCCGCCAGAGAGTCCCTTGGCGAAGTAGTCGTTGGTTTCGCCCTCGAGTTTGAAGTCGACGCCGCGCGTGAGGAAGGCGCCGAAGCTCTGTCCGGCAGAGCCTTTGAACTTCACGTTGATGGTTTTGTCGGGGAGTCCCTGCTCGCCGTAGCGCTGTGCAATCATGCCACTGAGCATGGCTCCAACGGCACGGTCGGTGTTCTTTATGGCGAAGTCGAGCGAAACTTCATCCTGGCGTTCGATGGCGTTCTGTGCGCCGCGTATGAGTTGCTGGTCGAGAACGTCGCCAAGTTCGTGTGCCTGCTGCGTGGTATGGAAGAGAGAGCCGTCAGACGGTTCGCGATGGAGCAGACGGGTGAAGTCGAGCAGTGCCGACTTAGGATTGTTCTCGTCGCTCTTCGTGACGATGAGCTCCGTGTGTCCGACGATGTCGTTGAGCGAGCGGAAGCCCATCTCGGCGAGGTACTCCCTCACCTCTTGCGCTACGAACGTGAAGTAATTGACGAGATAGTCGGCCTTGCCGCGGAAGTACTTGCGCAGTTCGGGGTTCTGCGTAGCCACGCCCATTGGACACGTGTTGAGATTACACTTGCGCATCATGACGCATCCGAGCACAATGAGCGCTGCCGTTCCGAAGCCGAATTCCTCGGCTCCGAGCAGGGCCATGAGCACTACGTCGCGTCCCGTCTTGAGCTGTCCGTCCACCTGGAGCCGCACCTGTCCGCGCAAGCCGTTGCGCACGAGCGTCTGCTGTGTTTCGGAGAGTCCTATCTCAGGCGAGATGCCCGCAAAGCGCATACTCGACGCCGGGGAGGCACCCGTGCCGCCCTCTGCTCCCGATATGACGATGAGGTCGGCTTTTGCCTTTGCCACGCCGGCGGCGATGGTGCCCACGCCACTCTCTGCCACGAGTTTCACGCTGATGGCAGCCTTGGGGTTGACGTTCTTGAGGTCGAAGATTAGCTGCGCGAGGTCCTCGATGGAATATATGTCATGATGAGGTGGCGGGGAGATGAGTGAGATGCCGGGGATGGAATGGCGCGTCTTGGCAATCACCTCGTTGACCTTGAAGCCCGGCAGCTGTCCGCCTTCACCAGGCTTGGCTCCCTGCGCCACCTTTATCTGTATCTCCTCGGCGTTGACGAGATACTCCGTCGTAACGCCGAAGCGTCCCGATGCCACTTGTTTTGTCTTGCTCGACAGCGACACGCCGTCGACCGTCTGATGGAAGCGCTCGCTGAGCTCGCCGCCCTCGCCCGTGTTGGAGCGTGCGCCGAGGCGGTTCATGGCAAGCGCCATTGCCTCGTGAGCTTCCTTGGAGAGTGCTCCGAACGACATGGCACCCGTCACGAAGTGCTTAACGATTTTCTCGACGGGTTCCACCTCGTCGAGCGGTATTGGATTATGCTTGAAATCGAAGAAGTCGCGGATGAAGATGGGGTCGGGTTTCTCGTCCACGTATTTTGCGTATTCCTTGTATTTCGCGTAGTTGCCGGTGCGCGTGGCAAGTTGCAGGGTGGCGATGGTCTCGGGGTTCCAGGCGTGGCGTATGCCGTCGCGGCGGTAGTGGAACTGTCCGAAGTTGGGAAGGAAGTCGAGTTTGCCCTTCGTGGCGAACGCCTTGTCGTGCATGCGCACTGCGTCGCGGGCTATCGTCTCCAGCCCCACTCCACCGATGGTGCTCACCTCCGTGCCGAAGTAAGTCTTCAGCAGCGACTCCGAGAGTCCGATGCTCTCGAATATCTTCGCGCCGCGGTAGGATCGTATGGTGGAGATGCCCATCTTTGCCATAATCTTCAGCAAGCCCTTCTTTACTGCCTTTATGTAGTTGGACTCCGCCGTGGCGTAGTTTTCCTGTATCTTTCCGCGCTTCACGAGGTCGTCGAGCACGGCGTAGGTCATGTAAGGGCAGAGGGCAGAAGCGCCGTAGCCGAGGAGCAGGGCGGCGTGCATCACTTCGCGAATCTCTCCGCTCTCCACGATGAGGGCGGTCTGCACGCGCTTGCCGACGGAGATGAGATAATGGTGAACGGCGCTGACAGCGAGCAGCGACGGGATGGCTGCGTGTGCGGGGTCGACGTCACGGTCGGAAAGGATGATGTAGTTGTTGCCCTCGTCGACGCTGCGCTCCGCGTTGTGGCAGAGATTGTCGAGAGCCTCGCGCAGGCCTTCCTCGCCCTTGGCACACTCGAAGAGCATAGGCAGCTTAACGGTCTTGAAACCTTTGTAGCGGATGTTGCAAAGGAGGTCGAGCTGCGTGTTGGTCAGTATAGGGTGAGGCAAGCGCACCATCTTGCAATTCGACTCGTCGGGCGAGAGGATGCCCGACCCTACTCTGCCGATGTATTCCGACAGCGACATGACGAGCGACTCGCGTATGGAGTCGATGGCGGGATTGGTTACTTGGGCAAACTGCTGACGGAAATAGTTGAAGAATATCTGCGAATGGGGCGAGAGCACGGCGAGTGGCGTGTCGTTGCCCATGGAAGCTGTAGGCTCCTGACCATTGGTGGCCATGGGGACGATGGTGCCGTCGACGTCTTCCTCGCCGAAGCCGAACATGAGTTCCTTTCGCGTAAGGTCGTCGACGGAGTTGTCTACCTTGCGTCCGGAGTGGAGCTTCTCAAGCTGTATGCGGTTGGTGGAGAGCCACTGACGGTAGGGATGCGCTTTGGCAAGGCGCTCCTTTATCTCGCCGTCGTAGTAGATTTTGCCCTCCTGAGTGTCGATGAGAAGTATCTTGCCCGGCTGCAGACGTCCCTTCTCGGCTATCTCTGTCGGGTCGAAATCCATTACGCCCACCTCCGACGCCACCACCATCGTGTCGTTCTTCGTAATGGTGTAGCGTGCCGGACGGAGACCGTTGCGGTCGAGCATTCCGCCTGCGTAGCGACCGTCGCTGAAGAGCAGCGCGGCAGGGCCGTCCCACGGCTCCATGAGGATGGAGTGGTATTCGTAAAACGCCTTGAGATCTTCGGGTATGGGGTTCTTGTCGTTGAAGCTCTCCGGCACCATCACCGCCATGGCGTGGGGCAGAGAGAGTCCGCTCATGACGAAGAACTCGAACACGTTGTCAAGACTGGCGGAGTCGGACATATCGGGCTGTATTACGGGCGAGATGTCGCGGATGTCGCCGAGGGCCTCACTGGAGAGCACCGACTCGCGTGCACGAAACCATGAGCGGTTGCCTCGTATGGTGTTGATCTCGCCGTTGTGCGCAAGAAGGCGGAACGGCTGGGCAAGGCTCCATGTTGGGAAAGTGTTGGTGGAGAAACGCGAGTGGACAAGAGCGAGTCCGCTCGTGAAATAATTGTTGGTAAGGTCGGGGTAGTACTGGCGTACCTGCATACTGGAGAGCATGCCTTTGTAGACGATGTTCTTGCTCGAAAGCGAACATACATAGAAATCCTTGTCGTGAACGCGGTTCTCTATCTTTTTCCTTATTATATATAAGGTGCGTTCGAAAGTGGCCACTTTGTCATCGGTGACGCCCGTGATGAACAGCTGCTTCACGGCTGGCTCCGTCGCAAGAGCAGCCTCGCCGAGGCAGGAGGGATTGGTTGGCACGGTGCGCAGATGCATCAGCGTGAGCCCCTCACGCTCTATTTCCTCTATCATTATGGAGAGGATATGTTGCTGGCGCGCGGCGTCCTTAGGCAAGAACACAAGGCCTGTGCCGTACTTGCCTTTCTCGGGCACGGGGATGCCCTGAAGGAGAATGAACTCGTGAGGTATCTGGAGCATTATTCCGGCTCCGTCGCCCGTCTTGTTGTCGGCGCCCTCGGCTCCGCGGTGGCGCATGTTCTCAAGCACGCGCAGGGCGTTGTCTACAAGTTCGTGACTCTTGTTGCCATGTATGTTGACAACCATGCCCACGCCACACGCGTCGTGCTCGTAGGCTGCATTGTATAATCCTGAATTTCTCTCGCCCCCCTTGGGGTTATGGGCGCGATGGTCTTGTACTTCACCCATCTTCGTTGCTTTTAATTAGTATACTAATAAAATATGTGTCAAATTGTTTGCAAATTTAGCAATTTACTTTCAAAAGGCAATAGACTACATGTATAATTATTATAAAAAAATGACGTAAGACAAGACCTTTACTTACATTTTAACATTATACAACGCACATACTCTATATTTTATAACAAAAACTCCGCTTTGAACGTATATCTGTCAAGCGCAGCACTTCTCTAACAAAAAAATCCGCCTCATTGCTTGCGGCATAAAAAGAAGGCAAAAGACGCAAGTTATGAATTATATTTAGTAATTTTGCAGCTAACCAATATCACGCATACCACTATGAACGTAAAAATCGACGACTCGTGGCGCAAGCACATCGGAGCTGAGTTTGAGAAGCCTTACTTCGCCTCTCTCTGCGACTTCGTGCGCCAGGAATATGCCCAAGGCACATGCTATCCGCCTGGTTCCCTCATCTTCAACGCCTTCAATCTCTGCCCCTTCGACAAGGTGAAGGTGGTGATAATAGGTCAAGACCCCTACCATGAGCCGCGCCAGGCGCAGGGACTGAGCTTCTCCGTTGCCGACGGAGTGGCTTTTCCGCCGTCGCTCCAGAACATTTTCAAGGAGATTGAACTCGACCTCGGCAAACCAATTCCGGCATCGGGCGACCTCACGCGATGGGCAAAACAGGGCGTGCTGCTGCTCAACGCTACGCTGACGGTGCGCGCCCATCAGGCTGCAAGCCACCAGCGCCACGGCTGGGAGGAGTTTACCGACGCCGCCATACGCACCCTCTCCGCCGACCGCGACGGACTTGTCTTCATCCTTTGGGGTGGCTATGCGCGCTCGAAGGCACAGCTGATAGACCGCTCGCGCCATCTCATTCTGGAGTCGGTGCATCCTTCACCGCTCTCCGCCAACAGAGGAGGATGGTTTGGCAACCACCACTTCTCGCGCTGCAACCAATGGCTCGTGGAGCATGGAAAAGACCCTATCGACTGGTAGTCATTTTTACTCTTAACATTTTAAATTCAAAACAACCGTGATTCTTGAAATATCCAACATCCTCGTTTCCTCGGACATCATCACCGAGAAGTTTTGCTGTGACCTCGACAAGTGTAAAGGCATCTGCTGCGTGGAGGGCGACGCGGGAGCTCCCGTGACGCTCGACGAGATTGCCGGCATTGAAGACTCGCTCGACGTGGTGTGGAGCGACATGTCGGCGCAGGCGCAAGCCGTGGTCGACAAGCAGGGCGTCGCATATACCGACCGCGACGGCGACCTCGTGACGAGCATCGTGGGCGGGAAGGACTGCGTCTTCACATGCTACGAAGACGGATGCTGCCTCTGCGCCCTTGAACGTGCTTTCCGTCAGGGCAAGACGTCGTTCGTAAAGCCCATCTCGTGCGCCCTCTACCCTATCCGCGAGAAGACATTCGCCGGAGGCATCGTGGCGCTCAACTACAACCGCTGGGACGTATGCCGCGACGCCGTGAAAAAAGGACGCGAGCTCAACCTGCCCGTCTACCGTTTTCTGGAGGGGCCGCTCACACGGCGCTTCGGCAAAGAATGGTATGAGGAACTGTGCGCCGTGGCTGAGGAACTGACGAAGAGTGGACAGCTGTAGGCTGCATTAACAAAAGAAACGTAAAATTGGAGATGGTTGACATAGAATTGTACAGATACTCGCTTGTGGCGGCACTGTCGCTGATGATATACTTCAGCCTGACGTTCATCTTCGGGCGACTGCCCGAAGGCAACTACTTTCTGCACTACGGCAAGGCACGGCGCCGGCTCGGATTGGCGTTGCTCATGCTCTCTGTCAACTACGCCGTGCATCTCTTCGCAACGCCACGCTTCTGCTGCCCCGACTGGGCAATTCTCATGAACATCGACACGTACTTCATTGCGGCGTGGCTCTTCGCAAGCAGTATGCAGGAACTTCTTACACGCGACTACAACTCTCCCCGCCGCGACGTGCTCAACACTATCGGATGGGCAGCGTTCTGCGCCGTCGGCGCTACGCTGACTATTCTCTCGCCCAGCGCCGCTATGACAACGGCAACGCTACTTGCCATGTCGCTCGTCTTCATGCTCTACACCCTACACCTCGCCATTAGCCTCATCGGAGCCTACCGCCGTGCCGTGCGTCTACTCGACGGCTACCACTCGGATGACATTGCGGCTTACGTGAAGTGGATGTCGGTGTTCACGTGGCTTGCCGTGTTCTACGGCATCGGGCAAGGCGTCTTCACGTTCCTACCCGACAAATACGTATTCGTGTGGATTCTTTCGTCAATACCTTTCTATGCCTATGGCTACGTCTCGTACGTCAACTACTCGCTTGACGTGCGCAAAGTGGACGAAGCTCTCGACACCGACACGACCGACACAGCCGACTGCAACACGCAGTTCTCTGCTGCCGACACCGATGCGGCATCCGATACCACTATCGGCGAACGGCTCGCCCGATGGATTGCGGAGGAAGGCTTCACTTGCAAGGGGCTAACCATCACGCAGCTTGCCCACGACATCTGCACCAACCGCACCTATCTCTCCGTCTACATCAACACCAACTACGGCATGTCCTTCCGCGACTGGGTCAACTCTCTACGCCTCAACTTCGCCAAGCGCCTGCTCGCCGACAAGCCAACCCTCAACATAAGCGACATTGCCGAACGCTCCGGCTACGTCTCGCTGAGCAGCTTCACGCGCATCTTCTCCACAACGGAAGGCACGAGCCCAGGAATGTGGCGGCGCGAGCACACATGTAAACAACCGTCGGGCAACGCAAGCACGACCTGACATCACCACTTCAGCTTGCCATACTTCTGCTTATACCATAGTTGCCAACCATTCACCAGGTTCTGCCAAATCATGTAAGCGCCTGGAGCTATGGAGGCAAGAGGATTCAGAAATGTAAGGGTGAGCCAGATGCCAACGATCGTATTCTTCTGACCGAGCGCCTGACCCGCACTGATGCTGGCATCATAATGTCTGCCCACTGCCTTTCCGATGGCAAACTGGACAACACAGACTATGAGGGGAACGATAAGGAGCAATGCCAATACCCATCCATCAACCTTGGCATTAAGAATATTGTGCAAGGTGGTGCCCATCAAGATGGTGAGATTGAAACACCACATATAAATACCCAAGTCCTTTACTTTTTTCACCTTGTCTACAAACTTAGGCAAGAACTTCCTGCTCAAGAATGCCAAGAGCAATGGCACCACCAGCACCGTGGTGACATTGCGAAACACCATGGCACTCATAAAGATGAAACTTACATCAGCACCCTTCTCTACCATCGGGAACAGACTCGGAATAATAACCATCGTAAAGATATTGGCAATGACGGTATATGTCGTAAGCGAGCCGATGCTTCCGCCCAACTTCTCTGTTACCACAGCCACTGCAGCAGCCGTAGGACAAATGAAGCAAATGAAAGCGCCCTCCAAGATAAGCTTAATATCATAGTTGCCACCAAACTCGAAGATGAGCACCACCATCATCAATGACAAAGACACACGGATGAGCTGCAGGATAAAATGCCATGCCTTCGGCTTCATCTCCTTGATTTCTATCTTGCAGAAGGTTACATAGAGCAAGGCAAACAATATCCAAGGCATCAACTTCACGAGCGCAGGACCACACACATCGCCTATAGGTCTCAAAAAAGAAACGTTGGCAAATATCAAATAGACCAATGCTCCCAAAAACAAGGAGCTTGGCAACGAAAACTTACGAAAAAAACGCCACAATCCCATAATCATATACCTATTTATATATACTTCAGATTCGGGTGCAAAGTTACGGCAAAAATCCGAACCATCGTAAAGAATGTACACTAATTTTCAGCCATCCAGCATCGGGACAATTGCTCATAATTCAGAATGAACCATAATATCATTGAATATCCCCCCAACTCAAACAGCTTTTTACGCAGAAAAAAATATCCCTAACTCAAACAGTTTGTTTACGCATTGTTTACGCAGAAAAAAAACAGCGGCCCGCGCCGAAGCACAAGCCGCTGTAATAGAAGCGTGGACCAGCCTGGGCTTGAACCAGGGACCTCCAGATTATGAGTCTGTTGCTCTAACCAACTGAGCTACAAGTCCGACTTAACCCTATCAGGGATAAGTTTGCGGATGCAAAGGTAAGGTTTTTCAGGCGAACAGCCAAATTTTTACACGTTTTTATCATCAAAACAAGCATAAATAGTGCGAAAAGCCGTAATTTTGCAGACAAGTATGAGAAAAGACATTAAAAACATAATATTCGACATGGGTGGCGTGCTCGTCGGTCTCGACGCCGCACGCTGCGCCGCTGCCTTCCGCGAGATTGGATGCGGGAAGATTGTGGCATACGTCGAGGAGCACCGCACGGAGGACCTCTTTCTCGACACTGAACTGGGCCGCATCGACACGCACGCCTTCTGCGACGAGGTGCGCCGCATCTGTTGCTCTGACACATCTGACGAGCGCATCGTCTGGGCATGGAACGAATTGCTCGTCGCCACGCCGAAGGAGAAGCTATCGCGCCTCGCCAAGCTCAAGGAGCAGGGCTATCGCCTCTTCCTGCTCTCCAACACCAACGCCATGCACTGGCAACGCTGCCGCGACGATTTCTTCACAGCCGACGGCCTCTCTGCCGACGACTATTTCGAGCGTGTGTTCCTTTCTTTCGAGATGCACCTCGCCAAACCGTCGCCCGACATCTTCCTTGAGGCCCTGCGCGAGGCTGACATCGACGCCGCCTCCACCCTTTTCATTGACGACAGCGAGGTCAACTGCCGCGCCGCCGAGAGCGTGGGCATCAATGCCCTTGTAGAGAACACCGGACACCGTTGGCTATATGAAATATGATTACTGCGCCACAATAGGCTTCTTCGACGGTGTACACCGCGGCCACCAGCACGTCATTGGCTGCCTCTCCAGCATAGCTCGCGCAAGGGGGATGAAGTCGATGATTATCACCTTCGACCGCCATCCGCGCCAGGTGGTGCACGCCGACTACGTGCCCCAACTGCTTAGCGCGCCCAGCGAGAAGCTGCGGCTGCTGCGAGAGACGGGAGTGGACAGCGTGGAGGTGCTCCATTTCGACAGCGACATGGCGCGTATGCCTGCCCGCGAGTTTATGCAGACCGTCTTGCACGACCGTCTTGGCGTTGCCCTACTGCTCACGGGCTACGACAACCGCTTCGGCCACAACCGCTCCGAGGGGTTTGAAGATTATGTGCGCTACGGCAAGGAAATGGGCATGGAGGTGATGGAGTGTACGCCGACCGACATCGACGGACTGCGCGTGTCGTCGTCGCTCGTCCGCCGACTGCTTGCCGACGGCGACGTCGCCGAGGCTGGGAGATGTCTCGGCAGGCCCTACCGCTTTGGCGGCACCGTTGCCCACGGCTATCAGGAGGGACGCCGCTTAGGCTTCCCCACTGCCAACATCTGCCCAGACATGGCAGAACAGCTCATCCCGCTTGTAGGCGTCTACGCCGCGCGCGTAGCCGTTGAGGACGGCAAACCCATGCCTGCCATGCTCAACATCGGCACCAACCCCACCTTCCAGCGTTCCTCGCTCACCATAGAGGCACACATCATCGGTTTCGACGGCGACATCTACGGCAAACACGTAACCGTGGAGTTCTGCTCGCGTCTGCGCGGAGAGCGGCGTTTCGACAGCATCGACGCCCTGCGCTCGCAACTCCTTGCCGACCGGGAGGCTGTTATCAAGGAACTTTACTCTTACCCCACACAACATCAGGAATATATATAAAAAAAACTCAACAACAATGAAAACAAGCAAATCCGCATACCTCGACGCGGCACTCTATCTCGTTGTGTTTCTTCTCGCGCAGTTTGTCGTCTCCCTCGTCATGGGATTCATCAGCCAAACAGCCTCCACATCGCCCACAACGATGTGCGTCGCCTCGCTCATAGCCAGCCTGCTGACCATCGCCGTCTTCGCCTGGCGCAAATGGGCATGTCTCAACGGCAAGTACATCAACACGCGCCCGTGGTTCACGCTCTTCTGGGTGGCATGCCTCAGCGTCGGCAGCATCATTCCCCTTGAACTCATCATGGAGCAGACGGGCATAGAGATGCCGAAGGACTTCACGGAGATGTTCCGCAAGATGATGAGCAACGAATGGGGCTTCATGGCCATCGGCGTCATCGGCCCCGTCGCAGAAGAGATAGTGTTCCGCGGAGCCATCCTGCGACGCCTGCTCGACGCGGGCGGCCATCGCTGGCGCTGGGCAGCCATCGCCGGATCGGCGGCTCTGTTCGGCGTGGTACACTTCAACATGGTGCAGGGCGTCAACGCCTTCTTCGTCGGCCTGCTGCTCGGATGGATGTACATGCGCACTCGCAGCATCGTGCCTGGCGTGGCGTTCCACATCGTCAACAACTGCACCGCCGTCGTCTTCTCGCGCCTCTTCCCCGGAGCCGACGACATGAAGCTCATCGACTTCTACGGTGGCGACATGAAGCGCGTCGCCATTGCTGTCGCCTGCTCACTGATGATATTCCTCGCCGCGCTCTATCAACTGCGCTGGCGACTGGAGAGAGCCGACTAACTAATAGCACCCCCAACAAGATTAAATGCTATGCAAGATTTTCGAGACATAAACGTCAGTTACGCCACGCGCCTTTGCAACGGCAGCCACATCGACAACAAGATTCTGCTGCTCGACGAGATGGCAGAGATTCCCATTCCGCGCGAGCCGCGCCGCATGCAGTGTCTGCTGCTCGCCATGTGCTTGCAGGGCACAGCCCACTACTTCGTCGACTCCGTGGAGCACACCGTAGAGGCTGGCGACCTCATCATCGTCAACCGGGGACGCGTGACGTACAACTGCACTTTCTCGCCCGACTGCCACGGCATCGGCATACTCATCGACTACGACTTCTTCAAGGAAATCATCAAGAGCGTGCACGAACTGTCGTCGCTCTTCCTCTTCGCGCGCAACCATCCCGTGTTCCGCCTGCCAAAGGCACGCGCCGACTTCATCCGCGAGACGTTCTTCCGCATCAAGGCGAAAATTGACGAGCCGGAAAACCATTTCCGCCTGGAGATGGTGCAGTCGCTCTTCCTTACTATGGTCTACGAACTGTCGAACGTCATCTACTCCATGCAGTCGCAGAACGACGAGCTACACACGCGCGCTGAGGAAATCTTCACGAAGTTCATTCTGCTCGTGGAGCGCAACTTCCGCTCCGAACGCCGCGTAGGATGGTACTCTCAGCAGCTCTGCATCTCTGCGAAGTATCTCTCGGAGACGGTGAAGGCGGTGTCGAAGCGCACGCCCAACGATTGGATCGACTCCTACGTGACGATGGAGCTGCAGATGCTTCTGCGCAACACGCAGAAGAGCATAAAGGAGATAACGCAGGAACTGCACTTCTCCAACCAGTCGTTCCTCGGCAAGTACTTCAAGGAGCACACCGGCATGTCGCCGTCGGAATACCGCAAGCGCTGACCATCAACGCAAATTGCAAAACGCTTTGGTATATCATCTATCCGTGGCGGAGGTCTCCGGCCTCCGCAGCACCCATTATCCACTATTAATTACTGAAGTTTCTGATATCTTCTACATGCTGTCAGTAAACGGGTAGACAAGTAAACAAGGAGATTGGCGATGCCGGTATAAGCCTTCGAACAACGATTTTTGTAGAAAAGGCAGACAGCTGTTTATCACGGCGCCACTCCATCTTCCGCTTGATGCAAATATTGTGCATAGAGTAAAAAAGTGTTACAAAAGTTTTTTGCGTTTTAGAATGTCGTGTAGCAGGAGAAATGGTGTTCACCGCTCCGCACGGCATTAATTTTATGGTAAAATCGGGCATAAACAGCCCCTTTTTCACGTTTTTCTCCTTCCCGAACGCTTCTTCACGCCGTCTAAAGTGGCGCTTCTCAGTGGCTGAAGTGGCGCTTTATTCTATCTGAAGTGGCGCTTTAGGTGGCGTTAAGTATTGCACATTCAAGCCTCAACCTCTACAAGCAGCTGGCGCACAGCGCTTTCCGCCTGCACATTCAAAACCGTGAAAAATACGCCAAGCGACTGCCCCGTCTGTTCAGAAGGCAGTTATGGGCAATCACAGGCGCAAATATCCGACAAGAATCCGCCACTCCGTCACCCGAAATCAGGATGAACAAAGATTCTACATTTTTGATACTTTATGTCAGCAATTTAAAAAAATACAGAGAAATATAACACGCCTTAAATATTTTTTTGTACTTTTGTCCACGAATTTAAGGCATTGCCTTTCATATTAGAGAGAATATTATAAAACATTTAACAAATATCAAGTTATGAAACACAGGCTTATTGCATTGGGTCTTTTGGCAAGCGTCATGGGACTCGCCAACGCGCAGAGTACAAGACAGATTTATCTTGTGAAGGGCAACAAGGTCGTTGCCACCCTCCCCGCCTCCGACGTAGAGTACATCTCTTTCTCCGCCCCAGAAGGCGTCTACATCCCCATCACTCCCAAGCAGGGCGACAACACTACGCTCACGATGTACAACTGCAGCGACGATTGGGAGAAAGACCCAGCCGACCGCAAGTTCGACTGTCTTGTAGGCAAGCTTGTGAAATTCATGTGGTATGCCGACTACGGCTTCGTAGGCACTCTGAAGATAACGGGCGCGAGCGGCACAAATGTAGACTACGAGTACGTCACTGACGACGAGGAGTTCGGCAAGTGCTGGGAGTGCTACATGCCAGAGGAGCCCATCACCATCGAGACCATCGCCACGGAGAAGACCGACTACGTGGGCCGCTCCTTCGTAGGCAACTACAAGGGCTATCCCGTCACAGTCGGCACCAACGGCGTCTTCTCCTCCTCCGAGCCTTCACTCTCGCTCCGCCTCAGCTCCAACACGTCCTTCCACGCCTCCGTTGACGGCGGCAAGGAGTTTGCCGGATGCTACTCCTTCGACGGCTCCAGAAACACGTTCAGCTATCTCGACGAATACAGCGCCGACGTCTACGGCAAGAAGACCTACGGCGTGGCAGGCACATGGTTTGACGGCGGCGACGCCCTCGTCGTAGTCAACGACCTCAACGACGACAAACCCGACAACAACCGCTACTACTTCGCCAGCACGTCCGACTGCACCTTCACGTCGGCCTCAAGCGACGACTTCGGCTCACGCTATCTCTTCGCGCTCAATCGCAACGGCTCCACATCCTATTACTATTACGACCGTCTCAGCAACTCCATCGAACCCGTGACGCTCAGCTTCTCTTCAGGCACATCCATCGACGGCGCATCCTCTGCTATCGTAAGCGACGCTCTGGGCACAGCGCTCTTCCGCTACTCACGCGCCTCGGAGTCAGCCAATCCGGTATTCACGCTGAAAGGCAAGGAGGCTGGCACCTACACATCCACGACGGGCACGGGCGACGCCCTCACCCTCGACGGCTTCGGCTCCGCCACCTACGGCTCCGTCAAAGGCTCCTACACATATAAGGACGGCATCGTTACGCTGACAACAGCCGACGGCGAGCTCACGTTCACCGTCGACTCCGCCACACAACAGTACACAGCCACAAAGTCGGGCGAATGGGACGGCAGCGAGAACTTCGCAGCCTCCGTCACGGGTCGCTACGACGGCAACTCGGCATCAATGGGCATGATTGCCATCTCGCTCAACCACGACTACGCCGGCAATGAGGAGAAGGGCACCGTGAAGTTCCAGGCCACGCTGACCACCGACTTCTACGAAACGAAGGAAATCATCTCCAACACAGCCTCCTACACCTACGACGACTCGAAGAAGCAGCTGACCATCTCCGGTCTGCTCGTCGGCACAGCCAACGGCAGAAGCACTGAGCGCATCAACATCACCTTCGACGTCAACGCCGACAAGACACAGCTCACGTGCAACGAGGCAAAGGTTCTGCGCGCCGTATCGGGTGGCGACACACGCTACATAGAGCTCAACGGCGTAACCCTCGTGGCACGCTAAAGGGGGGCTGACACCCCTACCCCATTTTTTCCCTAACGTTCAACATTAGCATACTTATACGCATCATGAATAAGATAATGAGAAGGACTATGGCCCTCGCGGCGCTGCTTTCCCTTACGCTCGGCACGCAAGCCGACGACAAGGTGGCGGTGGTGACGAAGAAGGGCAAGACCACTTACGCAATAGACAAAGTGGCGCGCATCGCTGTCGGCGACGACCTCTCCGTCGTCACGTCCGACGGCAAGACGACGACCTACGCCTTCGACGACGTGCAGCGCATCGTCATCGGCGACGACGCCACAGCCATCAGCGCCGTCAGCAAGGACGGATCCTCCGTGCTCACGCTCTCCGTAGCGTCCGACGGCAGCAGCATGACTGTCGGCGGATGGCAGCAGGGAGAGACGGCAACGCTTGAACTCTTCGACGTGGCAGGCCACACCCTGACGCAACGCGCCGCATGGCATGGGGAGTCTGTAGACATCTCCTCGCTCCCCTCTGGCGTCTACGTACTGCGCATCGGCAGCCACACGGCTAAGTTCCGCAAATAGAAGTAGCATAACTGGGAGAGGGGGCGCCCTCGCCCCCGACATTGCAACCATAACTGGGAGAGGGGGCGCCCCCGCCCCCGACATTGCAATAATATCTACACACATAAGTTATATTTAGCAACGCGCCCCGTAAAGGCA
>DLKG01000077.1 GCA_002490315.1 Prevotella sp. UBA7594
TAAGGGTGGGAAACTTCAGATAATAATATATATGAAACTAAAACAACTATTTGTCTCCGCAGCCATTGCCCTCGGCCTCGGCTTCTCAGCCCAGGCGTCGGCTTACGACTACGAGACTGTGAAGGGCGACCCGATGCAGACCCGCATCTACACGCTGCCCAACGGACTGAAAGTTTATCTCTCCGTCAACAAGGAGAAGCCGCGCATCCAGACTTACATCGCCGTGCGCACAGGCTCACGTAACGACCCCGCCGAGACTACGGGTCTCGCACACTACCTTGAGCACCTTATGTTCAAAGGCACTCACCAGTTTGGCACCGCCGACTACGCAAAGGAGAAGCCCTATCTCGACGACATTGAGCGTCGCTACGAGCACTACCGCACCGTCACCGACCCTGCCACGCGCAAAGTGCTCTACCACGAAATCGACTCCGTGTCGCAGATTGCAGCCAAGTACTTCATCCCCAACGAGTACGACAAGCTCATGGCGTCGATTGGCGCCGAGGGCACCAATGCCTACACCTCTAACGACGTGACGTGCTACGTGGAGGACATTCCGTCGAACGAGGTGGACAAATGGGCACGCATCCAGGCCGACCGCTTCCAGAACATGGTGATACGCGGTTTCCACACGGAGCTGGAGGCTGTCTACGAGGAGTACAACATCCACCTCACAAGCGACATCGACAAGGAACTCGCCGCTCTCAACAAGAAGCTCTTCCCCACTCATCCCTACGGCACGCAGACCACCATCGGCACACAGGAACACTTGAAGAACCCGTCTATCACGAACATCAAGAACTACTTCCACAAGTATTACGTGCCTAACAACGTCGCCATCTGCATGGCGGGCGACTTCGACCCCGACAAGGTCATCGCCACCATCGACCACTACTTCGGCTCATGGAAAAAGAGCGAGAATCTCTCCTATCCGCAGTTTGCGCCCGTGAAGGAGCTGACGGCTGTAGCCGACACTACGGTAATCGGACAGGAGGCGGAGAACGTGCTGCTCGGATGGAAGATGGACGGAGCCGCAACACTGCAGAACGACACGCTCAACGTCATCTCATACATGCTGCAGAACGGCAAGGCAGGACTCATCGACCTCGACCTGACGCAGGCAATGAAGTGTCTCGCGGCTCAGTCGGGCAACCTCGACATGCGCGACTACTCGGAGTTCATCCTCCTCGCACAGCCTAAGGATGGACAGACACTCGACGAGGTGAAGGCGCTGCTGCTCGGCGAAATCGACAAGCTCAAGCGCGGCGACTTCAGCGACAATCTGCTGCCGTCGGTGAAGAACAATCTCAAGCTCGACTTCCTGCGCTCGCTCGACTCCAACCAAAGCCGTGCCAACGCCTTCGTCAACTCCTTCATCAACGGACGCTCATGGCAGACGGAGGTGGAGAAGTTCGACCGCATCGACCGTATGACCAAGGAGGAAATCGTCGACTTCGCACGCCGCCACTTCGGCGACAACTATGCCTGCATCTACAAGCGCATGGGCGAGGACACAACGCAGAAGAAGATTGACAAGCCTGCCATCACTGCCATACCGTCCAACCGCGACATGCAGAGTGCCTTCGTGAAGGAGATAAAGGAGTCGAAGGTGGAGCCTATACAGCCCGTGTTCCTCGACTTCAAGAAGGACTTCACACAGTCGAAGACGAAGAAGGGACTGCCCGTCTACTACATCCAGAACAAGCAGAACGAGCTCTTCACGCTCTACTACCGCTTCGACTTCGGCGAGGAGAGCAACAAATGGCTGCCCTACGCCAACGACTTCATCTCTTCTTATCTCGGCACCGACAAGCTCTCGGCTGCTGAGGTGAAGCAGCGCTTCTACGAACTGGGATGCGACTACGGCATGAACTCAGGCGACGATGCCTCATACATCATGCTCAGCGGCTTGGGAGAGAACATGACGGAAGCCATGAAACTAATGGAGGACGTGCTCAACCATGCAAAGGCAGACAAGGACGCCTACGCCAAATATGTTGACATCGTGCTCAAGAGCCGCAAGGACGAGAAACTCGACCAGAGGGCGAACTTCAATGCCCTGCGCCGCTATGGCATGTGCGGCGAGTACAACTCGCAGCTCAACATTCCTGACAGCACCGAGCTGGTGGAGATGGATCCGCAGAAGCTCGTCGACATGATTGCATCGCTGAAGAACTACAAGCACAGCGTCATCTATTACGGTCCGCTTCAGCTGAAGCAGCTCATTGCCACTGTCGACAAGAACCACAGCCTGGCAAAGACGCTCGCCGACGCACCAAAGGGACGCCCCTACACAAGAGAGTTGACTCCGAAGAACGAGATTTTGCTCGCGCCATACAACGCCAAGAATATCTACATGATTCAGTACCACAACGAAAACCAGCCTTGGAATCCAGAAGACGAGGCTAAGATCGAACTGTTCAACGAGTACTTCGGCGGCGGCATGAACGGCGTGGTGTTCCAGGAGCTCCGCGAGAGCCGCGGTCTTGCCTACAGCGCATGGGCAGACTACTCTACGCCCGACCGCAAGCAAGACTACAACTTCGCCATGACCTACATCATCTCGCAGAACGACAAGATGATGGACTGCATACGCGTGTTCAACAATATCATCGACAGCATACCGCAGTCGGAGGGTGCCTTCGAGCTTGCCAAGCAGGCAACAATGAAGCGCATCGCCTCGCAGCGCATCACCAAGACCGGCATCATCTTCTCTTATCTCGGAGCGAAGGAGCTCGGCATCGACTACGATCTGCGCAGCAAGGTCTACGCCGCACTGCCACAGCTGACGCTTGCGGACATCGTGAAGTTTGAGCACGACAACATGGCACGCAAGCCGTGGCGCTACATCATCCTCGGCGACGAGAAAAACCTCGACATGAAATCGCTCGAGAAAATAGCACCAATCAAGCGCGTGACAACAAAACAAATCTTCGGATACTAAAAAAATAACTGGGAGAGGGGGCGCCCTCGCCCCCGACTAACTGGGAGAAAAAGCGCCCTCGCCCCGACTAACTGGGAGAGGGGGCGCCCTCGCCCCCGACATATAAGAGAATATTCCATTATCGTTAGGATTATTCCATTATCGGTGGCGAGGGCGTCCCCTCTCCCAGTTATTTTTTCACAAGAAAACCTCTCTATTCTATTTCTCCACTTCAGCCACTTCCGACTGATGGCGTCGTTCCATGGCTTTCCGCATCTGATAGATTTTCACGGAGTTGACAATTTCCACAACGCCGTACACCATCATTGCCCAACCGATGACAAACAGCGGGGCAGTAGCTATCGACGACGGCGACACGACAGCAACGATGCCAATGAGAAGTGTCAGCGTAGGCATTATCCAAAAATAGAAGCCTATGCGTGCCACACGCGACACGTTGATTAAACTCGCGAACTGACTTGCGGAGCCAAGAATGAGTATGGCTGCAAGGACATACATCAAGCTGTCGATGAACGTGCCGGGCATCAAGGCAAGTACAAGACCGAGCACCAGACTTCCAACACCCACTATCGGGAACGTGGGACGGAGCGGTTTGAGGCGGTTGCCCTGCGCGTCGAATATCTCTATGTCGCTGTCTTTACGTCCACGGGCAACGAAATACGTGACGCAGGAGAACACTCCCGACACGAAAAACATTACGCCCGTCAACACTGTTATCCAAGTCATGGTCTGCTCGCGGTATTTCACGAGCAGCGCTCCCACGACAACCGCGCACAAGGCGCGGAATAAAGAACTCTGAAGTATTTTCATTTTCTTTCTACATTTTTTATTATCTTCAGACCATTTCCAATCCAAGCGCATCAACGAAGTCTTTCACTTCCTTCTGCTGCATCAGCTCGTCGAAGGCCTCCTTCTTCGTCTTGCGGCGGCTTATCTCGTCGGCCTCGGCAAGGCGGAGAGAAATGTCAACGCCGCCGTTGTGGAGAGCCTTGGCAAGAGTGACGCGGATGCGGCCTCTTATCTCGTTCACCTGATCGAGCAGCATCTTGTTGTCGACGACTATCTCTATGCGCGGGAAGTCGGCTATGCGCGGCGTCATGTTCTTCATGCGCGCCGCCAGACCAACCATCTTCTGCGGCATACGGTTGCACATCGACAGCCATTGCAACTCAAGGAACTCCTGCGTGAACACTTCGTTCTCCTCTTTGTTCTGCACCTCCGCCTCCTTGTGTTCCTCGGTCGGCTGCTTGCGCTGAAGGCTTTGGAAGGTGATGCCGATGCCGGAGAGCTTCAGGCGTGGCCCCTTTGCTGCGACATTCTCACCACTGCCTGCGGAGGCTGCCATGCCAACGCCGTTGCCTGCAGAGGCAGAAGCAGACGGCACGGAGTCTGTCGCGGCAGACTGCTGGGGCTGGTTTACATCAGATTGTTGATGGGCGGCTATCGCCGCACTGCCCGGAGCCGCCACCTGCGGAGCCGCTTTAGTCCGGGCGAAGTCAATAAGCTTGAACAGGGTTTTCAACTGCTTGGGCTTGCGCCCCGAACTGTCGGCATCATCGGGCTGCGTCAGCTGCGCCACCTGAATGAGCGTCAGCTCCACAAGCAGGCGCTTGTTGCTGCTCTCACGATAGCTCAGATCGCACTGGTTGAGAATCTTCAATGCCTTATAGAGCACCTGCGTCGGACAACGCTGCGCCTGCTCCTTGTACTTCTCGCGCTGCTGTCCGCTCACCTCAAGCAGGCTCACCGTCTTCTCATCCTTCGCCATGAGCACGTTGCGCACGTGCGACGCCAAGCCATTGATAAGGTTGCCGCCGTCGAAGCCTTTCTCTATGACGGAGTTGAGGAGCAGCATGATGTCGCTCACCTTGTTGTCGAGCGCAAGGTCGACGATGCGGAAGTAGTTGTCGACGTCGAGCTCGTTGAGGTCCTCAATGACCTTCGCGTAGGTGATGTTGCCCTGACAGAAGCTGGCAGTCTGGTCGAAGATGGAGAGAGCGTCGCGCATTCCGCCGTCTGCCTTCTCGGCAATGAGCGCAAGCGCCTCCTCCTCGTAGGTGATGCCTTCCTTGGCAGCCACGTTCTTGAGGTGGGCGATGGTGTTCTCCACTGTCATGCGCTCGAAGTCGTATATCTGACAACGCGAGAGGATAGTGGGCAAAATCTTGTGCTTCTCCGTTGTGGCAAGGATGAAGACGACGTGTGCCGGCGGCTCCTCGAGAGTCTTGAGGAAGGCGTTGAAGGCTGCCTGCGAGAGCATGTGTACCTCGTCGATGATGAAAACCTTGTACTTGCCCACCTGCGGCGGAATACGTGTCTGCTCCATGAGCGACTTGATGTGCTCCACGGAGTTGTTGCTCGCGGCGTCGAGTTCGAAGATGTTGTACGACCGTCCCTCGTTGAAAGCACGGCAACTCTCACATTCTCCACACGCCTCACCGTCGGCGGTGGGGTGCAGGCAGTTGATGGCCTTGGCGAAAATGCGGGCACACGTAGTCTTGCCGACTCCGCGCGGACCGCAAAAGAGATAGGCATGTGCAAGCTTTCCGCTCTTCACGGCATTCTTCAGTGTCGTGGTGAGAGCTGTTTGTCCCACCACGGAGTCGAACGTCATCGGGCGGTACTTGCGTGCCGATACTATATATTCTCCCATATCGTGACTGTTTTATTTCTGCTTAAGTTATTCCACAAAGTTACGATTATTATTCTGAATAACGGATGCTGTAGGGATAAAAGTTGACGAAAAAAATCTCCCACAGACGTTGCAGCACACATTAATATATACGCAACTCCGTGGGAGATAAAATAATCAATTTACAATGTTAGTAAGACGTCAGACCTTTATCTTGTAAAGAATAAAGATATTCTTCTTTATTTGCTCATTGTCGGGATTCAACTCATGAAGACGCAACCAATATGGTTTTGCCGTTGCTTTGTTTTTATCCAAATAGTACAATGCCAAATACTGACAAGCATAGCTTTCAAATGCCTTCATGGATTCACCCTTTGCCTTAGCCAAGGCATAGAGCTTCTTTGCAGGTTCAAGAGCAAGTCCTGCCTTTTTGTCTGTATCAAGGAATTCTTCAGCCAATCTCAACTGTGCTGAATAGCCATAATGTGCATATTCAGGGAACTTATCAGCACCTTTCCCATACATGTCAAATGCTTTCCTGTAGGCAGCAATCTGTTCGTTTCCGACAGACTCCTCAGCCTTATCCTCAAACAGCTTGGCATAGTTCTGCAAATGGTAATACTGCAATGTACCCTTTTGCTCAAGTGCCTTCAGATATTGATCGAACATCTCCTCTGCCTTGTCGTACTCTCCCAAGTCCTTGTAGGCATTGCTTATGACACCCATAGTTGCTGCTACAACATCATCTTTGACAGTCGGGCTTTCAAGCAACTTCTTGAGTTCGTCAATACCATCATTTGTCTTGTTCTTATAGACAAGAGCCTTTCCGTATCTAAAATGATCCAAATCGCTTATCATCGTGTCCTTTGTAGCCATCAGATGCTCGCTGTAATCCAATGCTCTTGAAGAAAACAAGTTCTTGTATTCATACAGAACATCTCCCTTTTGGTTGCGAACAAGTTCATAAGCCTTGATGGCATAGTCGGCACCATTGGAAAGAAGATAATAATCGGAAGGATATCTCTGCAAGCCTGAATCACACACGTTTATGATACGCTTATAGTGATTGAGCTTGGTGTTGCCGTCCGCACCGTCAACAAATGTGTACACCATTCGGGCAAGAGAAGCATAGTCGTCAGATATCAGCGAATCCTTATTGGCCTTTTCATACATTTGAATGCCTTCCTTTACTTCATTCGTTGTAATGGCATAGTTGGCATACAGACGTGCGTATTCACGTTCGTAAGGATAATCGGGCATAGCTTCCTTAGCCTTTTTGAGAATATCTTCAATCACTCCACGGCGTCTTTTCACCTCAGCAATCTCGCCGGGATCCTCGAATTCCATCGCTAACTTTGCCAACTTGTCAAGACCTTTTTCATTGAAGGCGATGTAGCTACGGTACACCCGCAAGTCGGTAGGCGCCATCTCAAGGGCTTTCTTGTACCAGTTGACGGCGGTAGCCGTGTCTTCAGCCCACTTGTAGATGTCAGCCCTAAGCGTATAGGCTGGTCCGTAATGAGGGTCTATGGCTATTGCCTTGTCGATATATTTTTGCGCATACGTAGTGTCGCTGACGCCCGACTTTGTCCAGAAGGCGTTAGCGGCACCGACATACACTTCCGGACACTTCTTGTTCTTGCCCTGCTGCGCCTCGCATATCTGCGACACAACGGGCTCCACGTCCTTGAGGGTGTGGGTAACGATTTTCTCGATGCCCTTTATGGCGGCGTTGACATCCGTGGCGTCGGTTATCTTACGTGCCTTCTGTGCCGTCACCGTAGCTCCTGCGAGGAAGGCTCCTGCGAGGAAGGCGTAAGTTCTAAAGTTTTTAGTCATAATCGCTAAGATTTTTACTATATATATGTTAGAGTTTTTGTGCTTCACTGTTGTTGTAGGCACTTCACGCATCACAGATTGTACTGCACGCCGAGGTCGAGCGTCTCGAAGACGCGGAACTTCGTCATCTCAAAGCCTGCAAGCTGCGGGTTGAGACGAAGGACGTGTATCTGCGGAGTAAGCGTCACGGCAATGTGCTTGGCGACGTTCATCTTCAGCTTGATGCCACCATTGGCTCCCATGAGGGGCTTCGTGTAGTTGTAATTGCTGTACGAGAGGCTGTACTGCGACGACACTTTCACCGAGCCGTCGGGTTTGTGCGAATTGCCCATGGCGAACATCAGCGTCGGACCGACGAAGGCTTCTGCCTCAAAGAGTCTGCCTGGTTGATAGCCTGAACAGAGGTTCGTGATGTTCACAAGATAGTTGAGCGAGAGGAAACCGCGCGTGTAGCTATGCTTGAAGAGTCCTGTCGTGGTATAGGAAGTGCCATACTCGTTGGTGGCTATATACGACTGTGGCGACACACTGTTGAGCCCCATATACTCGAAGGCGACGCGTGCGGCGTGTATCTTGCCGAAATGATACTCGGCGAAGGCGTTGAAGTTGTAGTTCATGCCTGCCCCTTCATAAGCGTTGCGCGTGAAGAAAAGACTCGTTCCGCCACCGACACCGAAGCTGAGCGGAATGTGCGGTGCCTCATATTTCGGGCGCACACGGCGGTAGCTCGTGCCTCGCGTGTAGGCAGTAAGGCCAAGGCGCACGGCGAAGACGCCGTCGCTGAAACGCTTCACGCGGTCGATATTGGAGTATGGTATCTTGTAATTGTAGTTGGTGTAGCGTGGCTCTATGAACACCTGCAGGTCGTTTGACAGGCTATAGGACGCGTGCAAGCCAGCCGAATAGAACGTGCTGAGCGTTCGCAGTGGCGTGTCCTGATTCTTCATGAGCCAGCCGACGCCACCTCCAAGAGCCACTGCCAGATTGAACGGTTGGTCGAAGGAGTAGCCTTTCAGGAAGCCAAGCGGATTGATGAGCGCCTCGGCACTTAAGTCGGCGTTGACATTGTGGCGGTCGTACGTGGCGCTGGGTTGCTCAGGGATGTTGAACATGGCACGCTTGTCCTCGTTCTGCTCGCCCATCGCACGTTCGTCCTTGTCCCACGTGATGCTCGTCATCGAGGCATTGAGGCGCAGTCCGACGACGGGTGAAAACCAGCGTCCGACGGAGATGGTCGTGGTGTGGCCCAGCTTCGAGTGGGTCTGGTCGCTGCCGCCATGGAAGAAGCCGACGCCTCCCGACACTTCCGCAAACCATGGCGTGCGCCACGTCTGCGGGTGCTGCACGGCTGTGCTGTCGCCAGAGAGCGGCAAGTTCTTCATGTAGCGCATACGATCCTCGATGGAGAGGTTGTTGTTGAGGTAGTACACGACGCCGATGTTGGCACCGTAGAACGCACCAAACTTATTGTAGAGGTGGGGCGAAGTGACGCCGACATAAGGCTCTATTGCAATGTAGCCCTGCGGACCCGTGAAGAGACGTGCCTGCAAGCCGACGTGAGCCTCGTATTTCCCGCGCTTGCCACCGATGTTCTTCGTCGTGTTGTAGCGATAGCCGAAGCCAAGGACTGTGGAGATGTCGAGCAGACGCGATGGGCAGTAGCCGTCCATAAACGATGAAAGACTGAAGAGCCAGTCGGCAGACGCCTGTATCTGCTTGTAGTTTTTCTTGTTGCCCTCGTAGTAGCCGTAGCCCATGCCGAAGGTGAGGCGGGCTGAATGAAGACGGCTGAACTGTTTGCCAAGGCTCACGTGTGCCGTGGTAAGCGGCGAGAGATGGTAGTTGCGGTAGCCGATGTCCTTATGAATACCGGCGCCAAACTCCATGAAGAGATGGTCGCTCCACTTCTTGCGGAACTGGTCGTCGTAGCCACGATAGCGCTTCTCAAGCACATACTTGAGGGCGTTGAACTCCGTGGCGTAGTTCTTGCGTGTCTTTCCGACAGTGTCCTCTTCCCCACTCTCGTCCCACAAGGTGTCGGGCACCTCAGTAGTAGTGCGGGGCAGCACCTTCACTGAAGGCATATTAGCCGCACTGGCTCCAAGTCCGCCCATCAAGCAGACAGCCGTCATGTAAAGACTTATTCTCTTTTTGCTCATCTTCATTGGTCTTATTGGTTATCACCAGAGTTGACATTCTCCCCATTCTCCGCAGCAGCGGAAGCATCAGCCTCATTGCCGTCTGATACGGAAGCATCGGAGGTGTTGCCGCTCTCTGTGCCGACATTAGCCTTTCCCGCCTCCTCAGCAAGCTCACGGTCGTGGGCAGCCTTTATTATCTCAAACTTCTTGCGGTAGGCAGGAATGTCCTTTCTCAGATATTTATATTGTTTGCGCACATTGTCGTTGACATTGCCCTCGTTGCGATAGAAGCGTATGAACTTCTTCTCCATGTCGAAGCTATGCTGGAAATAAGCGAGGAAGAACGGCACCTTGCTGACGTCTATCTCCTCATCCACATTCGCATTGCCGCCGTTAGCAATCTCATCCAACTGCTTCAGATACTCTTGATATTTGTCGGGGTCGGTGCGCATCAGTTCATCCTCCTCTTCAGTACTAAGTTCGCGGAAGCCTGCGCTGGCTTGGCTTGACGCATAGTCGTTGACCTGCGGCTCCTTTCCTGCCTCGTCAGCCCAGATGATGCCCTTCAGATACCACTTCTTCGGGTTGTCGTCGGGCATGCGGTCGAGCAGGCGCTCACAATCCTCACGCGACTTGTTGAGCTGCGAATGAAGCTCCGTCCAGATAATGGCGCGGTTGAAGTCGCCGGAATTGAGCACATAGCGCTCGGCTTCGCGAATGTCCTCTATCTGCTTGGGATTGGTAAGCGAGCCTTGCAGATAGGCAGGATAACCTTGCTGGAAGGTCACGAGCTTGCGCATACGGCTTGCTGCAGCCAGCTGCACCTTCTTGTTCTCCAGCATCTCGATAAAGAGAAGGGCGGAGTCGAGCTTCGCCTCCTGGAAGTACATCACAGCCTGATTGAGCACAATCTGCTCGCGATTGATTTTCACGGGGTTGAAGCGGTCGCTCATATCCATTTGGTTGACCGGACGGCTGAGGTCGATGAAAGGACGCAGGATGTTCACGTCTGGCATACCTGCACGACTAAGCATGAGCGCCATGCGGTTGGCAACATAAGGCGCGAGCTTCAAGCGTGTGTACTCCGCCTGCGATGTGATATGCTTATAAGCAAGCATCGTCACGGTGTCGAGCTCAAGAGAGTCGGTGATGGTGGCGAGAAGGTTGAAGTAGTCACCATTGGAGAGCTTCTTCTCTCCCGACATATAATCTTTCTTGAACGTATAGTAGTTGTCTACAGCCTCCTCGGCGTTCATGATGTGCTTAATCTCATACTGGTACTGCACAAACATTATACGCATGCTTTCCAGTATCGGCACAATCTCTGTTTCATAGAAAGGCTGTCCCTTAAGTATGCCGAACACCTCGTTAGGCTTGTAATTTTCAATCGTGTTCTTCACGACGTCGTACACGTCCTGCGCCACACCCTTCTTACCAAGCGCGTTGAGCACGTCCTCCCACGTGTACACACGCGGATCCTTCGTAGCGATGCGCACGTCGGAACCGATGTGGCGACGAAGAATATTCTTTGCGACATTGGCACGTTGGTTGGCAAGACGCGTGTTAAGCTCAATGCTACCTTCAGGCGAGGCGCCACCCTGCACCTCCACATTCCAGAGCTGCGTGCCATAAGACCTCAGCTCCTTCACGATAGCCTGCTGCTTTGCCATATTGGCAGAGTCGTTGAGTAAGTCGTCGGTTCCTACACGGAATTTAAGGTCGAGCTCCTTCTTCACATCCGCAAGGTTCTCCTGTGCCTGTTCCTGGAATTCGCTCGTAAGCGGCATGTCGGCTGCAGCAACGGAGAGGTCGAGGAATTTCAGAGGCTTGAAGGCGAGGCACGAGCCTGTTGTCAACGTGCCGCTGTCCCACACCTTATGATGGAAATCCTCCAGCACCACGTAGAAACTGCCACGATAGATTCTCTCCTTGTCGGGCTTCTTGTACACGACATTTGTGCTGTAGGCCACGGGCTTGTCGTTCTCAAGCACCACTCTCGGGTCGTAGCCGCGGGCCACGGAGTCGTTCTTCATATAGTCGAAGCCCATGCGCTTGTCTTGCTTCACATGATAGTCCTTACCCTCCAAGATAATCGGTTGGAGATATGCCATGGTGTCCTCCGTCTGGCAGTCGACAGCCATCGGCTGGCAGATGATGCGTGAACGGTCGGTAGTGTACCCTGCGGGCAACTCAAAAGCGACGGTAAACGTCACCTGATCGCCCGTGTCGATACCTGGAACGGGCTTGATGACAGGTCCGGAAGAAGTGTACTTACCGGTCTTAACGACCTCGTCAATCACTTGCGTGGCACTCTGAATTGTCACAACAAAATTGTCTTGCCCACTCTTTATCTCAACAGCCTTAGCTCCATACTCCTCATCATATACGACAAAAGCCCATCCTGACATGGCTGTTGCCTCAACGACACCATTGGAATTGGACAGAGCGAAACTCTTGCCCAACGATCTCATAGTCTTTTCCAAAGCATTCACATCACCACTGAACATGCGTTGGTTGGCGGCGTTGATTTGCGTTGCAGCATTCTCCGCCTCACGCATGGAACGGAACATACAATACTGAACGGTCTTGGCTTTCTTCACCTCGCCTTTCTTGCCCACCTGTAACGACACTGCTATCTTTATCTTGCGCTGTCCTCCGTCGTCAGCAAAGACAGAATGAGAATTGGTGTGGAATACGGTGGCGGTTGCTGTGGCTGTGAGTGCCAGCAGACACGCTGCCGCTATTGCTAAGCCTGTATGTCGGAAAAAGCTTCGTTTCATAATCGTTTTTATGTTTTACCTTTTCTAATTACTTCAGTATGTAAGCTATTGAGATGCCGAGACGTGAGGGCATGAGATAATAGCCGGTAGCGTTGGTCTTACTGATACCGTCGATGGTGTAGTCGGTGTTGTAGTTGTCACCGACATAATACTCCTTACGGCTATAGCCGACAGCGGCAAAACCGGCGTGAAAGTCGATGTTGAGCCGCTTCGTGATGTTCATGACGTAGCCGAAAGTAAGTCCTCCGCCATAGGCAATGCCGTCATACACCTTTCCTTTATACGTTACGTCGTAGAAGGCGCCTACGGCTCCGATGCCCACAAAGAGGCTATGCATGGGTCGTCCGGAGAAGTAGTAGCGGTACTCGGGCTGTACTCCAAACATCTTCATGCGCTTGCCGTAGGGTTTGTAGTTGCCGAGGACGTTGAGTCCGACGGTGGACCAGTTGCCCACTGTCATCTCCAAGCCCAAGCTGGGCGTCATGCAAGCGTCCATAAGCAAATCGGTGTTCACGGCAAGTTTCTGTGCGCGTGCCTGCACGATTGCCGCAGCCATCAAGACTGTCAAGAGTAACTTTTTCATTTATATCGTTGTTTTGTTATATTCGATGTTGAGGGAATGTTGAATATTAAATGCTGAATGTTGAATGCTTAATGTTGAATGTTAAGTTTATTTTCTTACTCACATTATTTTACATTATACATAATTCTACAGTCATTATTATTCTATATGTAGTATCAATACTCTGTTAATTCT
>DLKG01000015.1:0-28145 GCA_002490315.1 Prevotella sp. UBA7594
GGGTGGGAAACTTCAGTTACAAATCTTTCTATGATTATGTCATGACGCAGTCGCTCCAAATAGCTTATGCACAGGTCGATGTATTCGTCGGCAGTGTAAAGTCGGAAAGGCTTTGAGGCATATTCAGAGGCGAGTGGCGTGCCGTCGATGATTTGCAGTTGATGGAGTTTAAGGATGTCTATTGGCAGATCGGACACAATGGAAGCCTGTCTGATGTTCTCCTCAGGCGTCTCCCCCGGCAGACCGAGGATGATGTGGGCGCAGGTTGTGATGCCACGATCGTGGGTTCTTTGAATGGCGTTGCGGCTGCAAGAGAAGTCGTGTCCACGGTTGATGCGTTGCAGCGTTGCATCATCCACTGACTCCACGCCGTATTCCACAATCAGAAAACACTGCCTTCCCAATTCTTCAAGATAGTCGAGCGTAGCGTCGTCAACGCAGTCAGGTCGTGTGCCAATGACCAGTCCGACGACATCGTCCGATGACAGAGCCTCCTCGTAGCGCTGCTTAAGCGTGTCGAGCGGGGCATAGGTGTTGCTGTAAGCCTGGAAGTAGGCGAGATATTTCATGTCAGGATATTTGCGCCGAAAGAAAGCTTTGCCGTCCTCAAGCTGTTGGGATATGCTTTTTGAGGGTTGACAGTAGGAGGGATTGAATGTCCGGTTATCGCAGAACGTGCAACCTCCGTGCGACACTTTTCCGTCGCGGTTGGGACAGGAAAATCCCGCATCGATGCTTATTTTCTGCACCCGGAAGTCGAATTGCTGCCTTATCCATTGCCCGTAATCATTGTAGGGCTTGCCGTTGAACGGTTGTTCCATTGTTTCTTGATTTCTTGATTATTGTTAAAAAACAGGCACCACGACAATGCTTTCCCGTCATGATGCCTGTTTTAAAGAATTGCTATTTCATTAAAATCTTCTTCGTCTTGCTGCCCCTCTTGACAATGTACACGCCCTTAACGGGCTTGTCGACAGGGCTGAGTCGGCGTCCTGCCACGTCGTAGACAGTAGTTGCTTCAGCGCTGTCGTCGGCGAAGGCTCCCGAGATAGCTGTTGGATCGCCCCAAACAGCCGTTGTCAGTCGGCTTTCGCCTGTATTGTAAACAGCGCTAACCTTATAGCTGTAGCTCTTGTCGCCAGCGTTGTCAATATACGTAGTTTGGCTGACGGGAGTTGGAGTGATAAGCTCACCGTTGCGGTAGACGTTGTAGCCAAGCAATGAGAAGTTGCGTGCCGCTTTGCGGAATGTTATGTCATCGAGGAAGAGAATGTATTGATCCTGCGATATACAGTGGAGAGCAAAGTAGCGTGTGCCTTCAGGTAAGTTAGCCGTGAACTGCTTCCATGAGCCTGGCACGCTGATAGTGGAGCCAATCTTTTTGAAGTCGGATGTGGCTGTGCCGCTTGTGGAGTAGAGCACTTCAAGCTTCTCCTGCGTGCCGTAGTAGCTGTTGTCAGGACTGCAAGCCCAGAAATTGATGGTTTGTGCGCCGTCCACCTCTGGCGAGATGAGCCAGTCGTCATTGGCAGTGTAGCGTCCCGTGGAGAACGTGGCAGCCACCTGCTTGCCTGAGTGGGTTGGATAGTAGAATTCGCTCAGCGAGATGGCCGACGGATTAAATATCTGGAAAGCCATCGGAGACTCCACGTTGTCATATTGGATGAAGTCGCCGGAGCCGTCCTGTATGCCCATTGTTGTCTGCTTGTCGCCGTCGAAGAGCGTCCACTCGCCGAAATGGTCGATGGTAAACGGCACGTACTGTTCGAAATCCTCCGTCACAGTCTCCGCCTTAGTGTCGGCATCGATGTTCAGAGGCTTCTCCCATGAAAGCTCCACGGCAGATTGGTCTCCGCTGTTGTTGGCATATACAACGTCGATGTAGGGTTTTCCAGGTACGATGGTCACTACAACCTGCTTAGATGTATTGTCGCTTGTGTCCTGGTCATCGTCCCATTCTGCCTTCGCCTCGTAGCGGCTTGAAAGCTTTGCGTCTGAGTTTGGCACGTCCTTCAGCTCCACGTCGAGAGACTCGCCTAAGGCAAGTTGCTGGCAATTCTTGCTATATACGCGCTTGCCGTCGCGGTAGAGACTCACTTTAAAGTCGCTCGCGTCCTCAGCTCCGATGTTCTTCACGCTTGTGTGGAAAGTAATCTCGTCACCCACTTCAGCCTTCTTAGTCTCCGTCGAGAGGTCTCCCATGGCGAGGTTGTAGTTGATAGGGTCAGTGATAGAGATATTGTCCACGTAGAGCGGCACGATGGAAGCCAGGTTCTGCATGTTGCCGCCAGTGGCGTTGAGACAGAGTTGTACATATTCGGAAGAACTATAGTCGGAGAGATCGTACTTATATGTCTTCCACTCTCCGTCGTTGCCTTCGCGTTCAGTATTGTTGGGAACGAACTTGTCGAGCGAGTGGTGCTTTCCGTCGGGGGTCACAATCTGCACATCGAGCGTGTGTACCGTGCGCTTCATCTGCCACACGTAGAACTTCAGCGTCGGGTTTTGGCTACCCTTGAGCGACACCTTTGGTCCGATGAACTCTGCCTTTGAACCCGGTGAAACGGTGTAGAACGAAAGCAGACCATGGTCGCTGTCGACAGGATCAGCGTAAGTGCCATACTGCATGATGCTCCATTCTGCCTCTTCGCTGTTCTTGTTGCACCACGGGCCGTTCTGCATTCCGCGTCCCTTGAACGACTCCACGAACGGAAGATCGTAGGGCTTGCCGACAAAGATAGTGTCGGTAGACACCTCCGGACCCGTGCCCTGCTTTGTCTGAGCGCTCACGACATACCACATAAGGCGCTGCGGCGTGTCGTTGAATGTAATCTGCTCGTTGTAGGAAGGAGAGCTGACAATAGTGCTGCGCATGGAACTGCCGTTGAGGTTGGACACGTTGTACTTCAGCGAGTTGCTGTCGATGGCTCCTCCTTCAACGCCCTTTGTCGGGGCATCCCATGTGGCAGACACATTGCCGTCGTCGTCTCCACTTATTTTCATATTGGTCACGACGTTAGGCACGTCGAGTCCGACGTAAGTGGATGCGGTGTTCGTGAAGCCATAGCCATAGCTGTTTTGCGCAGTCACGGTGTATGTGATGTTGCCGTCGCTTGTTGGCGTATCCTCAAAGTCGCAGTCTTCACCTGGAGCAACATTGCTGAATGACTTTACAATATTGTTCGTCGCCTGGTTGCGGACGACGATAGTCTTCAGGTTTTCCTTGAGTGCGTTTCCAGAGATGTCTGTAACAGGAGCCTTAAAGTGAATCTTAACCTTGCGTTCCGAGCCAACGCTCTTGGCACTCAACTCCGTCACGCCATTCGGAGCCTTGATGGAACCAATGGTGTTTACGCGAAGATTGTCGATGTAGATTACGTCGCCGTCGTTCGTGGAGCTGACGGCGTGTATGCCGATGTGGCACTCACCATCCTGCTTAGGGATGAAGATGTTGCTGAGAGTTTGGAATTCGGTGCTTGTAAGCGTCGTCGTAGGGATGATAGTCTGCGTGAGACTCTTGCCTTCAGCCTTCGGTCCGGCAGCCACTTCCAGCTTCTCTATGTAGTCCTTGTTGACATGTGCGTCAATAGAAACCTGGTAAACAGAGTCCTTTTTCATTATGAAAGCCGGCGTGATGAGCCAGTCGTTGGCATCGTTCTCCGCCTCACTGCCGTCGTAAACCATGCAGTCGTAGTCGAACTCCCATGAGTAGCCGTCCTCATTGGTGTCCTCTACGGTCATCGTGTTGGCAGCGTTCTCGCTGTTGAAGTTCTGTACGTAGGGCAGGAAAAGGTGCTTGCCCAAGGTGATGGCTTCGGTGCGGATGGTGTCACCGTAGAATCCGCCGGTCTTTGCCACCACTTCATATGTGTAGTTGTCATACTGCAAGGCGTCAACCTTCACGTCCTTACATTCCGTAGCCTTACCCTCGTACACCTTTGCACCGTCAGGTTGGCGCGTTACGGTGTAGGTTATGTCGTTCGGATTGTAGAATCCGCCATGCACGCTGCCCTCAGGGGCAAGCCAAAGCACCGTAACCTCGTTGTCGGCGCTCTTGTATGCCGTGACGCCGTCGACGTTGACCACATCCGTTCCTGCCCACATGTCGCAATAGCTCCACGGACCTCTGCCGGCGGAGTTCTTTGCCGCCACCTTCAGCGTGTGCATACCGCGCGTGAGCGAGAGACTCCTTTTCATGCCGTCGCCCGCGTTGCCGCTGCCCGTGAGCGGCTGCTCGTCGTCCACCTGTAATAGGTAGGACACATTGCCGGAGAGTTTAGAGCCGTCCATGGTTGTCTTTGGGAAGGAGAAGGAAACATTGCCGTTGAGCGAACCATTGGCAAAGTTGCCATTGAGTGCAGCTACCTTCGTCGGAGCCTTGTCGGCAGCGTAGGAGTTTTTCGTGAAAATGCCGGTGAACTCATAGCGTTCCGGCACCTGGGTAAGCGTAGTAGCCTCGCCAGTAGTGAGGTTCACTTCGCAAATCTCAGGACTCTCGTCTGTGTAGTGGGGCGTCATAGCCCAGTACATGCGTCCCGACGGATAGTCGAACGTGGCACTCTGTGCGTACTTCACGTTTTTCCCGGTCTTGCCAATCTCCGTGAGTTGTCCGGTCGTCTTGTTGATGCTGTAGAGTATGCCCATTATGCTGATGCCGTAGAGTTTGCCCTCCTTTGTGGATGCGATTGCGATAAGTTCTTCGTCAAGGTCGGCTATTTTTGAGGAGAATCCAGTGATTGGGTTGAGTGTTCCAAAGAAGAACTTGTCCGTCAGCGATTCGTCGTTGAAGCATCCGTAGATTTTGTCGTCGACAGGATCGTAGGCGAGGTCGGAAGCCACGCTACTGTAGGTTTTGATGCGTTTCTCGCTGAGCAGTTTCCAGTCGTTGTCGGCGTCGTACACACGGAAAGCCACGGTGTGGTCGATGTTGAATGGAGTGAAGTCGACGAGGTAGTAGCGGCCGTCCACGTAGACACCTCCGCCATTGGCCTTGAGGTCGTTGCCCCTCTGCATGAGGCTCACCGCCTTGCCGTTGTCGGCAGGGATGCTGTACATGCCATAAGGAACATCGCTCATGCTCTCCCATTGGTGTCCGAAGATTACGCTGCCGTAGATGGTTGGCAGTGTGTCGGCTGCAGCTGGAGTTGTGAATGCGCAGGCTCCAATAACTGCTGATAAGAGGAATGATTTCATTTGTTGATGATAAGAATAAGACTGTTTTTAGTTGAATTGAATATAGTATTGCTTTTATGCAGGATTGAAAAAATTAACGGGGTGGTGTCAAAAAAGAAGTCTCAGACTTCAATTTTTCCCCATCCCGTTGATTATTTCAAGCAAGTTTTTACTTTACAACAACCTTGTAAGAGTTACCTGCCACTCTGACGATGTACATGCCAGGAGCTACGTTGACATGCTCTGTGCTACTTGCACGACGCTCGGCTACGCGGCTTCCGTTGGCAGAGAATACGCTTGCGAGCTTGCCCTCAGCACCGGCAATGACTATAGCCCCCGACTCGGTGGTCACCTTCACGTTGGCTGCGTCGAGTTCCTTCACGCCAGTGAAGTAGGTAATTTCAGCAATGTTGGAAGGCAGTGATTCGCCCTTGTCGTAGAGAGCAGTCACGGCATAGCTGTACTTCGTAGAGAGCTGTGCAATCTTGTCGACGAACATTTCGCGGCTGATGAGGTCGGCGTTCATCTTCACGCCGTCGCGATAGACATTGTAGCCTTGCAGCTCAAGGTCCTCAGGTTTTGAACCAGCCTCGACGAAGGATATGTCATCGATGAGGAGTGCGAACTTATTGTTCGACACGCAGCGGATGGCAAAGTACTTTGCGCCCTCTGGCAGGTCGAACTTGTACTCGTCCCACGACTTTGCATTGTTCACGTCGACCGTAGAGCCAAGCTTCTGGAAGTTGTTGATGGCCTTACTTGTAGTGGAGTAGAGCACCTCAAACTGCTCAGGCAGGGCCGATCCGCCCATGCCAGCCTTTGCATAGAAGCTGATGGTCTGCGCCTCGCCATTGAGCTCAGGCGAGATGAGCCAGTCGTCGTTCTGCGCCTTAGTAGTGCCGCCGTCTGTGGATGCACAGCTGAAGCTTACGAGCATTTGGTCGCCAGTGTGAGCGTCCCAACTCTCATAGGGGATGCCAGCCTTCTCCGAGTTGAACACCTGGAAAGCCATCGGCTTGCCAGCATTGTCATACTTCAGCGGACCGAAAATCTCGCTGAGTGTGATTTGAATCGTGTTTTGCTTGTCAGCGTCATAAGTAGTCCAGTTGCCGTAGCCGCTGATTACGAACGCGTTATAGTCCTCGAACGATTCAACGGTTGCCTTAGGCTTGCGGTCGTTGAGCTCAGGAGCAGTCCAATTGAGCTGCACGCCGTTCCAGATGGAGGCAGCTGTCAAGTCAGTAGGAGTAGGATAGTCGGGCAACACCACTTTTATCTGTTTTTTGTCAGACGTGTTGTTGGCAGGAATTCCGTCGTTGGCATACTCCACTGTAGCGTGATACTTCGTGTGTTCAGTGTCGAATACAGTGGCGGTGTTCTTTATGGTAACAGTCTTCACCATGTCGGCGTCGATGTCCACGCCAGCCTTGCGTGCCACTTCCTTGTCGTTCTTGTAGAGTACAATGTTGTAGTCGCCGCCCTTGACAGCTGTGCTTGCGTTGTTGCGGAAGGAGAATTCCACGGGAGTTTCGCTGCCAGCCTTCACGCTCTCTTCCACGGTGAGGTCAGTGGCCATGAGGTCGTGGGCAGTATTCTCTACGATTGCCACGTTGTCGTAGGCGAGGAAAGCATCGGTGTTCTTCACAGCCTTGCCCTCAAAGCCCACTCTTATGTATTTGCTGTCCTTGTAGGGGGAAAGGTCGATGCTGTAGCGATGCCATCCCTTGGAAGCCTCGTCGGAGGAAATGCTCTTCACGTTGATGAAGTCGCCGTAGTTCTTCTGTATGCTGACATTCATCTGGTCGCCGTCGCCGTTGAGGTACACCCAGAAGTTGAGCACGGGATGCTCCATGCCGCTGATGTCCACCTTCGGCGACTCGCTGCGCACAGCCTTGCCCGTAGCCTCGGCTCCGAACGATTGCATTCCGCCGTCTTCATCCTGCGGCTTGGCAACCGTTGACTCAGACATGCAGTAGCAGTAAGCCTCGCCGATTTCGCCGTTCGTGACGTTCGTAATCCACGGGCCGCTCTTCATTGTCGACTTCGGGAACGACTCAATCATAGGAGCCTTCAGTGCCGGACCGGCGATAGCCGTGCAAGTCTTCCAATTTTCGCGTCCGCCGCCCGTGTTGTTCACGGCGTAGACGCTGTAGCCAGTGTAGACCTGCTTGCCGTTAGTGGTCAGCTGTTCGTCATACTTGTTGACGTTGCCGAGGGAGATGTCCTCTGACGAAGTGCCGACAGATATGTAATAGGTGAGATTCTCAGGGTTGATATAGCCGCCGTTCTTGCCTGCAGGAGCATCCCATGTAACGTGGATGAGTCCCTCTTTCTCAGAATCCTCCACGGCCTTGAGATTGCGCACAGTTCCCGGCTCGTCCTCGCCCACGAACACCTTGGTGCTTACGTCGAGACCTTCCTCGCCGTTGGCGTTGATGGCAGCGACAGCGTATTTGTGGCTGCCGGAGTCCATGCCCTCGTCCTTGTATGAGCAAGCCTCGCCCGGAGCAATGTTCTGCAGAGTTGTGACGACGTTGCCGTCGCGGCTGATATTCACTTTCAGGTTACCCGTCAGCTTGTTGCCGTCGAGTGCTGTTGTAGGAGCCTTGAAGGAGACAGTGGCAGAAGTTGCTCCGTTCTCGCCCGGAACGACATTGAGCTCGGAAACCACGTCGGGAGCAGTAGCCGGAACCTCGGAGATGTTCATGTTGTCGACGAAGAGCGTGTTGCAGTCGGCATCGCTTACGGCATGTACGCCGAAGTAGTGGAGTCCGTCCTCCTTGGCGCGGAATGTGCCTGAGAGCGTGTGGCGTCGCGGGTTGTATGTGATGTCGGTAGGCGCGATGACCTCGTCGGTCATTGCCTCAGCCGTTGCAGCTTTGCCCACGGATGCAGCCACGCGCTCCGTCGGATACGTGTTCACGGCGTCGAACGAGAACTTGTATGCCGAGTTCTTTTTCATGTTTACGGCAGGCGAGATAAGCCAGTCGTCGCCGGCGTTCTCCTGGCTGTAGGAATAGATGGCAGCTTCGTAGTCGTCGCTGTAGGTCCATGTCTTGCCGTCGTTGTTGGCGTCTACGACAGTCAGCTCCTTGAACTTGTCCTCAGAGTGTATGCTGTTGGAGTAGGGGAGCTTCACGCTTGTGCCAACGTTCACGTCGCGCGACTCAGCGTATTTGCTCTGCATGTCGCCGTTGTTGGCAGCCACCTTATAATAATATGTGGCAATTTCGGGCGAGTTGATATGGTCGGTGTAAGCCGTTGCTGTTGTGTTCTGTGCGAGAACAACAGAGTCCTTCACGTTCTGCGAGTTGACGCGCACCACGGTGTAGTTGATGTTCGCCTTGTCGAAGTAGCCTCCGTTTACACCAGCCGTAGGAGCTTTCCATGAGAGCTTCACGTCCTGTCCGCTCACGGAGGCCGTAAGGTTGGAGGGTGCCTTAGGCACGTCGTAGCCGAGGCGTGTGCTCGTTGTGGTCATCTCGCTGACGGCGGCAGGGCGCTCGTCGCTTGCCGGTACTTCAGCCGTTACGCCGAACACCGTTTCGCCGCTCTTCGTCGAGGAGAACTCTCTTGTCACCGTCTCGCCAGGAGCTGCAGTGCCCGTTAGATTGCTCTCGCCGTTGAGGCGTAGCGTGTAGCTGAGGTTGCCGCTGAGAGCAGCGTCGTTGACGTCCTTCGTTGGCATCGTGAATGTCACGGTGCCCTGATTGAGCGACGACAGGCTCACGGAAAGGTTGCTTGCAGCCTGCGGCAGCGTGGCGAGGTTGAGGTCCTGCTTGATGAAGATGCTCGACATCTGGTCGTAAGTAGCCTCGCCTTCTTCGCCGAAGTCGGTGACGGTTGTAGACTTTGCTGTGGAAGGGTCTATCTCGACAATGTGCGTTGCCCAGTCGTCACCCACCATTGCCCAGTAAATCTTGCCCGTATTGTAGTCGCACGTGGCGCTTTGGAACAGGAATGGCACGGGAGTCATTCCCGTGGAACCGATAGTAGTATATGTGGCGTTGTACTTGTTGACGAGATAGAGCTTTCCGCTCTTTCCGATACAGTAGAGGTCGCCGTTGCGGTTGAATGTGAGGGCGATGATGTTTTCAGGCAGTTCGCCGATGGCTGAGCTGCTGGTGATGACGTCGCTGTCGAAGTTCATGTAGGTGAGCTTGCCGAGCGTCGTGTACTTTCCGGAGTAGTTGCCGTCAGAGAATATGCCGTACACCTTCTGCGTCTGCGGGTCGAAGGCGAGGTCTCTTGATATGGCGGTGAACGCCATGTCCATGCTCGTCTTGTCGCCCTTCAAAGTCCAGTCGGTGGAATCGTACTCATAGAAATGTACGGGGAATTTCACCGTGGCACCGGCGTCGTTGTCCTCCTCGTAGTAAGACGACAGGAAGGTGCCCTGCATATAGGTGCCTCCACCGTAATTCTTCACGTCGCTGCTGACGAGCGATATGCCCGAAGGGTTGGTTGTGTTGAATGTGTACAGGCCTGCAGCGTGTTCGTCGCTTGATGCCACGTAGCCGTAGAGCTGCACGCCCTGCGCCTTGGCATCAGCCTTCTTGTGTGCCGACTGCCGTGAAGCCTTCTTTGCTACGCGGCGTGCCAGCACTTCCGCCGGAACGGCGTGCGTCTGCGCCAGAGCCTCAGCCACGGGAGCCGCAATCACGGTCAGCGCGACAAGAGCCTTAGCGTAAGGCTTGATGTTGGAGTCTTTTCTCATAACGTAAGATTAAGATATTGGTTTGTGAAATGTTGTTATCCGTAAAGATAATGCAAAGGTATATAAAAAACATGAAAATGCAAGTAGCTGTTGTTTAAATTCTGAAAAATAGGGACTTATGGTCATTCTATTGTCGTGTAATTCGCTATTTTTGTTTAATTTTGCAGGCATAAAACAAGTAACATATTTATAATTATGACAATGAAACGATTGTTGTTAATCATCACAGCATTTATCATGTACGCATCAACAATGTCTGCCGGTGGACGCCTGACGATAGCCGACATCACCGGCGGCAAGTTTGCCGCCAAGACCGTGAACGGCATCAACCCCATTGAGGGCACCGACACCTACGCCCGCATCAGCGACGACGGAAAGCGCGTGGAGAGCTACTCTTTCAAGACGGGCAAGAAGCTCGCTGTGCTCTTCGACGTGGACAACACCATGGGCAAGAAGCTGAAGGACTTCGACGACTATATCCTCTCGCCCGACGGCACGCGCATGCTCATCCAGACCTCTACGGAGCGCATCTACCGCCGCTCCTTCAAGGCCGACTTCTACATCTACACCATAGCCTCGCGCAAGCTTGAGCGTCTTTCCGACGGCGCGAAGCAGCAAGTGCCGGTGTGGTCGGCTGACGGACAGCAAGTGGCTTTCGTGCGCGACGGCAACATCTTCCTCGTGAAGCTGCTCTATGACAATGCCGAGATACAGGTGACGAAGGACGGCAAGTTCGGCGAGGTCATCAACGGCTTGCCCGACTGGGTTAACGAGGAGGAGTTTGGCTTCAATTGCGCCCTCACGTTCAACGCCGACGGCACGATGCTCTGTTGGCTGCGCTACGACGAGTCGCGCGTCAAGACCTATTCGCTCCAGATGTACAAGGGACTTGAGCCCGAGAAGCAGGAGAATGCTTCCTATCCCGGATTCTACTCCTACAAATATCCTAAGGCAGGCGAGGACAACAGCCTCGTGACCGCCTGGAGCTACGACATCAAGAGCCACAAAATCAGCAAGCTTGCCGTGCCTCTCGACGCCGATGGCTATATGCCGCGCATAAAGTCCACCTCCAATCCGGCGCGTGTAATGGTCTACACTATGAACCGCCATCAGGACCAGCTCTGCCTCTACGCCGTCAATCCTCGCAGCACCATGGCGCAGCTCATTGTCAAGGAGCAGGTGGCGAAGTACGTGAAGGAGGAGTCGATGGAGGGCGTGAAATTCATCGGCGACAACATCCTTCTGCCCAGCGACCGCTCAGGCTACATGAAGCTCTACGTCTACAACATGAACGGACAGCTCCTTCGCACCATCGGCGACGGCAACTACGACATAACTAATGTCTACGGCTACGATGCCAAGACGGGCGACGTCTTCTATCAGGCTGCCGCTCTCGGTGCCTCCGACCGCCAGGTGTACGTCTGCCACCGCAACGGAAAGACACAGCGCCTCACCGACCGTGAGGGATGGAACTCCGCGCTCTTCTCCGGCGACTATCAATACTTCATCAACACGTGGAGCGACTACAACACTCCCTACGTCTTCACGACGCGCTCTCGCGACGGCAAGCTCATCTCTACCCTCCAGGACAACAGCGAGCTGAAGGCTCTCGCCGCCGACTATGGCTTCTGCAAGCGCGAGCCTTTCTCCTTCAAGACATCGGAAGGCGTGGAGCTTAACGGCTGGATGCTAAAGCCGCGCGATTTCGACGCCTCGAAAAAATACCCCGTCATCATGCATCAGTATAGCGGCCCCGGCAGCCAGCAGGTTGTCAACTCCTGGGGCGCCGGCTCCATGGGACAGGGCGGCGCTTTCGACTCCTATCTCGCTCAGCAGGGCTTCATCATCGTCAGCGTTGACGGACGCGGTACGGGAGGCAGAGGCTCCGACTTCGAGAAGTGTACCTATCTGAAGATTGGCGACCTTGAGTCGAAAGACCAGGTGGAGGCAGCCATCTATCTCGGCTCCCTGCCTTACGTCGACAAGGAGCGCATCGGCATCTGGGGATGGAGCTACGGCGGATTCAACACGCTCATGAGCATGTCGGAGGGCAGAGGCGTCTTCCGTGCAGGAGTGGCCATCGCACCGCCAACCAACTGGAAGTTCTACGACACCATCTACACCGAGCGCTACATGCGCACACCGAAGGAGAACCCCGACGGTTACGCCACCAACCCCATCAACCGCGCCTCAAAGCTCCATGGTGCACTGCTCATCTGCCACGGCACAGCCGACGACAACGTTCATCCACAGAACACCTTCGAGTACTCCGAGGCTCTCGTGCAGGCCGACAAGGATTTCCGCGAGTTGCTCTACACCAATCGCAATCACGGCATCAGCGGAGGCAACACGCGCAATCATCTGCTCCGACAGGTGGCACAGTTCTTCATGAATGAGCTGCGTTAGTAGCTGTATAGACAAAGGTTTATATGCCTGCTTGCATTACAATATTTGCCTGTTTTTATCGCCCAAAACTTGCGAATGAATCGGCAATCTTTCATTTGTGCGGTTTTTCTTCAAAAATCGGCGTGCAACAATGAAGCTATTGAATATCAGGAATTTATGTAAGCGAAATAGGACTTTGTGCAAAAAAAGTAGCCCATGAATGGGGCTACATTATAGTAAAAGTGGCACTTTAGCATTGCTAAAGTGCCACTTTACGTTTATAGAAGCGCCGCTTCAGACCTGCTAAAGCGGCGCTTTTCAATGCATGCAACCTGTAAATTTCCCTCTTTTCCATCCTTTTTGCAAGAAAAAAGTTCTGATTTCACATTAGGCGAAGCCAACGCCATAGGATTTCAGAGCGGAAAAACATCCAGATTGAAAATTCCTTTTGTAATACTTTTTTACTTCGTGTACGATATTTGCATCCCTGCATAGCAAGGAGCATTACTCCGTCAGCTGCGGCTCACTTGGAAGCCGTTTTGACATAAAGTCATCTCCACGAAGCGTGCCTTGTCGTTAGGTCGGTTTTCGGAGAGGATGCGCCTGATGCGTGCAGCAGCGTCTTCGTCCTTCGCCACCATGTACAGATAGCCTCCGCCGCCAGCACCCGGCAATTTGTAGCCAAGGCATAGGTCGTCGACAAGCCTCGTCAGCGCCTGCACGGCAGGAGGATTAGTGCCGGAGTCGATTGCTTGGTTTTGCAGCCATGTCTTTCCGACGAGGTGTCCCATGCGTTCGAAGTCCATGCGCTGAATGGCGTCGAACATGTTGAGGGCGTGCGCCTTCATCTCGCGCAGCATGGCAAGCTCGTCGTGCTCGTTGAGGAACATCTTGCGCACAATCTCGGCAAGGATGGTCTTCGCCGTGCGCGTGATGCCAGTGTAGTAGAGCAGATGACAAGCCTTGTATTCCGGCTGGGAGAAGAGAGCGTCGGGCAGATAGCGTACCTCCGGGCTTTGTCCGAAGCCACGCTCCGTCTGGAGCAGTTTCACGCCAGGGAGCAGTCCGCCAAACTGGTCTTGCCATCCTCCGCCCGTCGTGAGCAGTTGCTCAAGCACGAGCGTGCGGTGGCCAATCTCCGCCTTGTCCCATCCCAAGCCGCAGAAGTCGCTCAGCGCGCCGAGCACGGTTGAGGCGAGAAGAGAGCTTGTGCCAAGTCCGGAGCCTGCGGGAATGGCAGAGAGCAGCGTCACCTCGATGCCGCATCCGAAAGCACGCAGCTGTTCCTCAAGCGAGGCATAGCGATCCTTGCAGAACTGCGGAACAAAGCCTGCGAGCGCGAGGGCAGCCTTAGGAATGGAGAACGGCGAGCCCACCTTATTATATAGAGCCAGTTCCTCAAATGAAGTGATGGTCTCTGATGCGCCGAGGTCGATGCTTCGCAGCACGATGTGGGGTTCGGAGCATGGCTTCACGTAGGTCTGGAGAGGCGGCTGTCCGTTTAGTTTTATGGCGAGGTTGACAACGTTGCCGCCCTCCATGAGGCAGAACGGCGGCGTGTCGGTCCATCCGCCGGCGATGTCGATGCGCACGGGCGAGCGTCCCCATACGATTTGGTCAGCGTACACGGAGAGCTTCGGCTGCTGGCTCACGCGGAGCGCCTCTGCCGTCAGTCCCTCGCGCAGGAGGGCGAAGGCACGCTCCTCTTGCTCCTTGCCGTCGGCGCCAGCAAAGCGCTGGGCCTCCGAGCGGAACATGGCGTCGCGTGTGCGTGTGAGTAGCGACGCCGAGTCGGGTAGGGTGTCGGGCATAGGGATGGCGTAGCGTCCGTAGTCGCGTGCCACGCTCTCAAGGTCGGTCTGGTAGAACACGCTGTGCTGCCAGTTCTTGGCAAGCAGCGGGAGGTTGGCGTTGCGCAGTTTGGTGCGCTGCTCCACGAGTCGACTCAGATTGGCCTCGCTGCTAATCTCGTCGGCACTCATCCGTCGGGCGTTGGTCCATATCTCCTTGCCCTCTTCGAGCGAGGAGTCGCTGAGCATCCAGCGCAGCACGATGCCCATGTCGTGCGTGTTGTCGACCACGGGGAATATGCGTGCCGCCTGCAGGTCATGGCGTCCCTCGATGGCGTCGATGCAGATATGTCGCTTCTCTGCCCAGTCGGCGAAGGAACCTCCGAGATATTCCACCTCGGCGAGGTCGCCGCGGAACTTGTCGTTGAAGCCGTACGGGCGCACCACCCATTCTTTCTCGCCCATAGGCACAATGTCTACACACTGCCCGGGGGAGAGCGTCAGCGTCCAGTCGTTGTCGGGCACGCCGGTCACTATGTTGTCCTGCGTCAGCGTCCAGTGTGCGCCTACGACGGCGTTCTCAATCCATTCGTTGCGGTTTTTGTCGCTCCATTTCGTTCTCAATTCCGTGTTCTGCACGAATATGGAAGGATGGGGTTTGCGGTCGTGGTGCATAATCTCACGCTGGTCGCTCACGAGGTTTTGTATGGCAAGCATAGAGGAGAGCAGCTCATGCGACGTGCCGAAATGATAGAACTCGCCGCCGGGCAGCGGCAGTATGGCAACCTTCAGCTTGGCCACTGCCTCGTCCTTTATCACAGGGTTGGAGCCGAGCGCACAGCCGAACTCGCCGTACATGTCGTAGTTTACGACGTCGCCCGAGAGCGCGTCGCCCTTGTCGGACGAGTGCTCCATGAGCACTTTCACGGCACGGTCGGAGAGAATCCAGACGCCGATGTCGGTAAGATAGAAATGGTCGGCAAGCAAAGACGAGAGCTTCTCCACAGAAGGCTTCTGGAGCATACACTTCAGCTCGGTTGGCTTCTCGCGCGTCGAGACGAACACACCGTGATCCTTGGCAATCTCGGGGCCGAGCCACAGACCGTAGCACACGATGTCGGCATCCTCGGGAATAGGTTGCAGCGGCTCGGTGGAGCGGATGTAGACGTCTCCGCTTACAATCATCGTGTTGAGTCCCTTGGGCGCTATGTCCATGATGCGCTTATAGAGCGGCACCTGCAGTGAGAGCAGACTCTGGTGGAGACTCTGTCCGCGCTCCCAGCGGAACACGGGCAGCGGCGTCAGTATTTTGCCCGACGGGGCATACGATGGTAGGCGTCGGCTTTGTCCGCCGGCATGGAGCAGCAGGCGCTTGTCGGATGCCAGCCATTCGTCGAACGGGCATTGCTTGCCGGAGGCGTCATAGGCGGCGCGCAGCAGCCATGTCGTTCCACCGCCGGAACCGAGTTTCTTGCCCACGGGGTCGTTCGTGCAGAACCATTCTCTCTTGGGCAACTCTGTGATGTCATGAAAGCACCCCACAAGATTAGGGGGCAGTGACAGTAGTTTTTGCATAATTATAAATTTTTTTATTTCCTATTTTTCGTACAAATGGAACATCCTTTCCATCATTTGCCATTTCTCGTCGCTTGTGGCTTCAGCAGAGCAGTTCTGGAAGTTAGCCACGTGCTTTTCCCATTCCGCCTGGCGGGGTAGGGTGGCGAGGCGTGCCATGGCAGAGTCCCAGTCGAAGTCAACTGGGGCGTCTACAATCATCACGAGGCGGTTGCCGAGAATGTAAATCTCCATTTCGAGTATGCCGACAGCCTTGATGCCCTCTCCGATTTCGTCCCAAAAGTGCTCCTTGTCGTGAGCCTCACGGTATTTGCGAATTAGTTCGCAGTCGTCCTTAAGTTCCATGGTCTGCACGAAACGCTTAGTTGGTTGTCCGTATTCTTTCGTTTTATATCCGTTAGTCATAAACACTGAATTTATAGAAACAATAATATTCTTAACGTATGTTGATTGCAAAGTTACGGATTTTGTGGCATACACGAAGTAAGTTAACCAACTTTATGGTGATATTTTTTGAACATTTACTTATTTAGTTGTAACTTTGCAGACACAGATTGTAACTTTGCAGACACAAACTTCAAGAACATAATAAAAAAATAGCAAAAGGACTTAGGTATGATATATGACGTAATGCGGGCAATTCTCATCTGGCTCATGCGGATTGACGACAGCATGCTGCTCTTCGTGAACGGCATTCACAATCCGTTCTTCGACGGTGTGATGTGGCTCATCAGTGCCCGCTGGACGTGGCTCCCGTTCTATTTCTTCCTCGTTTGGCTGCTCTTCCGCTACACTACGCGGAAGCGTGCCCTGCTGTGCCTTCTTGCCATAGGGCTCCTTATCGCGGCGTCCGACCAGACTTGTGCCACGCTCATACGACCGGAATTTGAGCGTCTCCGTCCTGCCAATCTTGCCAACCCCATTTCTGCTTTCGTCCACACTGTCAACGGCTACCGTGGCGGCAGCTACGGCTTTCCGTCGTGTCATGCCGCTAACACGTTCGCTCTCGCCGCCTTCCTATCGCTACAGTTAAAGCGCAGATGGGTTTGTGTGATGATGTTCGTGTGGGCAATGGTGGTGAGCTATTCGCGTATGTACCTCGGTGTTCACTATCTTGGCGACATTCTCTGCGGGGCAGTTGTGGGTTCATTCTATGCCGTCGTCTTGCATTTTCTTTTGAAATACGCCTACAGAAGGTTTGATTTGTAGGCACTTTTGCTTGCCCTTTATTTTTTTTAGTATTATGCTTACGTGCATGACTTTTGCCGTTGTTTTAGAGCAAAAGTATTAAAATCTTACTACATTTTTTAAATTATTTATTATATCCTTTGGTAGATAGTCAAAATATTTATATATTTGCCGAAAATTTGAAAATAAGACTTTGTTGACATTAACTATTTACTAATCTTATATAATATGGAGAATCCTAAATCAAAAGCTATTGTCCGCCAATGGATGAGGCGACCGGTTTTGACGGCCGGATTGATGCTCATGCCACTATGCGGTATGGCACAAAACGGTGCTGTCAGCGGTGTTGTCACCGACAGTGACGGTGCGGCTTTGCCAGGTGTTACAGTACAGGTGAAAGGTACGAAGAAGTCAGCCATCACCGACATCAATGGTCATTACACTATTGATGCTCCTGCCAATTCGGAACTTGTGTTCAGCTACATCGGCATGGACCCGCAAGACATCAAGCCGGGCAGCCGAAAGGTCATCAACGTCGTGTTGAAGGACAACGCCTCCAACCTCAACGAGGTGGTGGTTGTGGGCTACGGCGTGCAGAAGCGCGGAACGCTCACCAGCGCCGTGTCGGCAATCAGCGGCGACGACCTCCTGAAGTCGCCCGCCACAAACGTCTCGCAGGTGCTGGGCGGAAAGATTCCTGGCCTGTCTTCCGTGCAGGAGTCAGGAGAGCCGGGCGTTGACCAGGCTTCGTTGCGCATCCGTGGTTCAATCTATGGCGTTTCCTACATCGTCGACGGTTTCCCCGTTGACAACATCAACGACATCGACCCAAATGACATCGAGAGCGTGTCAGTGCTCAAGGACGGTGCTTCGGCTGCCGTGTACGGCTTGAAAGGCTCTGGCGGCGTAATTATCATCACTACAAAGAAGGGTGTAGTCGGTAAGACGTCTATCACGTACGACGGCTCGTTCGGTGCGTCGATGAACGCCAACTTCCCGAAGTTCATGAACGGTCCGCAGTTTGCCTACTACTACAACATGGCGCAGATGATGGATCAGCTCGCAAGCGGAGCCATCACCGACCGCAGCCAGTATCAGCCTGCTTTCACGAAAGCTAATGTGGAGGCAATGACAAACGGCGACCCGACGGACGGTTGGGACAATGTGAACTATATAGATAAGGTGTTTGGCACGGGCTTCACGCAGAAGCACAGCGTCACAGCACAAGGCGGCACAGAGAAGCTACGCTACTTCGTTTCGCTTGGCTATCTCGGACAGAACGGTAATATCGACAATTTCACCTATCGCCGCTACAATCTGCGCTCAAACATCGAATCGGATTTTGCTAAGAATTTCCACTTCACTCTCGGTGTTTCAGGCAAGGTGTCAAACCGTCATACCCCCGGCTACGCATCTGGCGGCACCGACGGTGACTCTGGTCTCGGCGAGCAGGGATGGCTCTCCATCGCCCATCAGGTGATAGGTATGCACCCGTATCTGCCGGAGAAGATGAACGGACTCTACACGGGCACGCTCCAAAACAATACGTCTCTACCTAACAGCCCTCTCGCAGCAATCTATGAGTCGGGCTACAAGAAGACGCACAGCGTTGACCTACAAACTAATTTCTCCCTTTCTTATGACGTGCCTTGGGTGAAGGGCTTGCAGCTCAAGGTGGCTGGCTCCTACGACTACGGCACATCCCACAACAAGAATCTCAATACTCCCTATTATCTGATGACGCGCAGCGGCAACACTGGCAGCACGTTCAACCGGACAGGCGATCCGCGCGGCACGGAGAACGGCATCAACATGGGTGAAGGACAGTCCAACTATGAGCAGCTTGTCGGTCAGGCAAGCATCGGATACACAGGCTCGTTCGGACTCCACAACATCGATGTGCTTGCACTTGTTGAGGCTCGCGACTACAAGAGCGACTCACATTCGGCTTACGCCAAGAACCTCCCGTTCGCACAGTTGCCTGAACTGAGCCAGGGCGTGGCTACAGACAATCCTATCAGTGGCGGCAGCGACCAAAGCCGTTCGGCTGGTTACGTCTTCCGCGTGAAGTACGACTACGACAATAAATATCTCGCAGAATTCACCGGACGCTACGACGGCTCCTACAAGTTCTACGGAATGTCGGGTAGCCGCTGGGGCTTCTTCCCGTCTGGTTCTGTCGGATGGCGCATCTCTAAGGAGAATTTCATGAAGGACATCAAGTTCATCGACGACCTCAAGGTGCGCGCCTCCATCGGTTTGCTCGGCAACGACGCCGTGAGCGCCTACTCGTTCCTCAGCCAGTATGCTGCGGGTGGCAACGTGCTCATCAATGGCGTGCTCAATCCGGCTTACTACACAAGCGTAATTGCCAACCAGGCTCTTACATGGGAGAAAACGCTGTCCTACAACGCCGGCGTTGACTTTACGGTGTTCGGCGGACTGCTCGGACTTGAGGTGGACGCTTTCTACAACTACACTTACGACATCCTTACATACATGGGAGGCGACTATCCTCCATCAATGGGTGGCTACTATCAGACATGGGCAAATAATAACAAGGTTGACACTAAGGGTGTGGACATCCTCGTGAAGCACCGTAATCGCTTCAACCTCGGCGGCAAGCCGTTCACCTACAACGTGGGCGTCAATCTCACTTATGCCAAGACACGTTGGCTGAAGTACCCGGATAGTCCAAACATTCAGGAGTGGCGCAAGGTTACAGGCACGTCCTATGGCGCAACTATGGCATGGGTTGCCGACGGTCTCTACCGCTCTGAGGAGGAAATCACCAACTCGGCTTGGTATGGCTCGCGTCCTAACGTAGGTGACATCAAGTACCGTGACCTCAACGGTGACGGCAAGATTACAGAGGACGACAAGGCTCGCGTAGGACGCAACAACCGTCCTGAACTTACTTATGGTCTCAACCTCGACTGCCAATGGAATGGCTTCGACCTCAGCGCACAGTTCTCTGGCGGCGCTCTCTTCGACGTCTCACTCACCGGCACCTACTACAACGGCTACGACGACAACACTATTTGGACTCAGACTTTCAAGGAGGGCGCCAACTCTCCGCTCTATCTCGTGCAGAATGCCTACAGTATCGACAACCCTAACGGTACGTTCCCGCGCCTCACGCTCGGCAGCCCGGGCCATGGCGGCGACAACGGATTGGCTTCCACCTTCTGGCTCCGCAACGGAAGATACCTGCGCCTGAAATCGCTTCAGCTGGGCTACACAATCCCGCAGAGCATCACGCGCCGCGTGAATATACAGAAGCTCAGAGTATTCTTCCAGGGTTCAAACCTCTTTACTATCAGCGGTCTGCCCGCAGGCATCGATCCGGAATCTCCGGGCGTGAACAACGGCTACTATCCGCAGCAGAGAATGATCATGGGTGGTATTACATTAACATTCTAAAAGCAATCTACTATGAAATCATCAATATTAATGGGTATCTGCATGGCTGGAGCTACGCTTGCCATGACATCTTGCAACGATTTCCTCGACCTCACGCCGCGTGACAGCGTGTCCAACAAGATGATATGGAGCAACAGCGATGACGCGCAGTATGCAGTGAACTATCTTTACCATTTCCTTTATGACGACGACAACTCCAGCAACGGACAGAGCGTAGCTGGCATGACGGAGGCGCTGACCGACCAGATGAAGTACGGCTCCTACAACTACAATGCCATGTGCTTCATTCCGAGTGAGATGTCTTACGGCGGAACAACAATCACCGCCAACTACATCACGGCATATCTCGGTACATGGAGCGATGACTACACTCGCATCCGTCGCATCAACGAGAATCTCAGCAACCTGCATGAATTTGGAGGCTCGCTCTCCAATGCCACACGCCTTGAGGCTGAAATGCGCTTCATGCGCGCATTCATCTATTTCGACCTCATCAAGCGCTATAAGGACGTAATCCTTTACGATGCCAACCTAAATGACATCAAGAAGGACAAGAATGTCAGCCCCGAGAGCGAGTGCTGGGACTTCGTGGAGAACGATCTGAACTTCGCTGCCGAGAACCTTCCCGCCAAGGCTGATGCCGAGGGACGCATTGACAAGGGTGCTGCCTACGCCTTCCTCACACGCGCTATGCTCTACGCTAAGCGCTACGACAAGGTTGTGGCTGCTTTCAACAAAGTAAAGGAACTCGGCTATGACCTTGAGGCCAACTATGCCGACTCTTATTCGAAGACTATTGCTGCCGGCAACAAGGAAGCTATTCTGCAATACACCTTCGACAACACGACTGGTCATTCCTTCGACACTTACTACACTCCGGGCGGCGACTTCAAACTTATCAGCAAGAACGGCGGTGGCTACGGCACACCGACACAGGAGATGGTGGAGTCCTACGAACTCAAGACCGGCGGCTATCCTGATTGGTCTGCATGGCACACGACAGAAGGCACTACTGCCACTCCGCCCTACGACCAGCTTGAACCGCGCTTCCAGGCCACCGTGCTCTACAATGGCGCAGAATGGAAAGGACGACACATCGAGTCTTATGTTGACGGTACGGACGGATGGTGCCAGTGGGGAGAGAAGTCTCCTGAGGGACGCTCCACTACGGGCTACTACCTCCGCAAGCTTGTTGATGAGAACCATGACCTCGCAACGGTCAGCGTGAGCACACAGCCACTTACCGTTATCCGCTATGCTGAGGTGCTTCTCAACTATGCCGAGGCATGCTACTTCACAGGCGACGCGCAGAACGCTAACGCTGCTGTAAAGGCTATACGCACACGCGTCGGACTTCCTTCTTCCGACCAAACTGGCGACGAACTCTTCAAGACCATACGCCATGAGCGCAAGATTGAACTTGCATACGAGGGACAATGGTACTGGGATTTGCGTCGTTGGGGACTTGCCTCCAAGAGTTATGCTGAAGGTGGACTTTCCGGATACCAGCAGCACGGACTCAAGATTACGCTTGAGCCGAACGGCGATTTCAAATATGTATATGTGAGCGTTGACGACAAGGATCGCAGCTTCCCTGAGAAGCTCTATCGTCTGCCAATGCCGCAAGCCGAACTCGACAACAATGGAGCTGTAACACAGTATCCAGAGTGGAAGTAATTCGCTTTAACAAAACTTTTAAATGAATCTATTTATGAAAAAATACATTTTCATGCTGTTGGGCTTGCTGGCGTTGATGCAGTCGTGCCAGGACCCCGACTACGTGTCACCGACAGCTGACAGACAAGGCATAACAAGCCTTTCTGCTATTTTTACTTCTGGTCCTTACGTAGACAAGGAGGCTGTAAAGCTTGTCATCGACGACCAGAATGCTGACCGTTTCGTCATACCTATGCCTTGGTTCTATCCCGAGGACAGCGAGAACCAGACTGACGTTTATATGACGGCTATGCGAGTGCAGGCAGAGTTGGCTCCCAACTGCAAGATTGAGCCGGCACTCACCGTACTCGACCTTACAAAGGAGAACTACTTTACATACACCGACGCGCAGGGAAACTCCCGCAAAATCTGCATTACGGGTGAGCGCGTGAAGTCGAACAAATGTTCTATTCTCGCTTTCTCGCTCAAGGATCCGGCTGTTTCAGGCGTAATCGACGAGCAGACGAAGACCATCTCGCTCATCAGTGCTGACAACCTTTCTTCTTGTCTGGCTGATGTAACGCTCTCTCCTCATGCAACAATGTCGCCCGACCCGACTACAACTGCACTCAACTACAATGAGGAACAGCAGATTACGGTGACGGCTCATGACGGTAATACATCACAGGTATACACTGTGAAGAAGACCGTTCCTGAGAAGATTCCTTATGGCTTCAACACTATGAAGCAAATCTTCAATCTTGACGCCACTTCTCTTATGGAGATACCTTGGCAGTCGACCAACGCTCCTACCATGGGCGTCGTTGGAGGACAACTCGTTGTCTGCATGGGCGACGGCACTACACCACGCTACTTCAATCAGGAAACTGGTTCTAAGGGCGGCACAATCAACCTTGGAGCTGCCAAGGCTGGCTGTGTAACGAGCGACGAGGGTGGACACTTGCTTATCTGCAACAGCGTTGAGGCTGGCGGCGAGTGCAAGATCTACACCACAAACTCCGTGACCGAGGCTCCGCGTCTCTTTACTTCATTCACCGACCGTGCAGGCTTGCCAATGGGTGCGAAGATGAAGGTGGCTGGCGACATCGCAGGAGATGCAATCATCATCATTACAAATGATGGTATCTCCGGAGTGACTTCTTCAAGCAAGTTCACACGTATTGTTGTAAGAAACGGACAGCCTCAGACTCCTGAGGTGGTTGACATCTCTGCTTCTGGTCTTGCATGGGGAGCTGCTCCCGTCAATTCTACGTCGGTTGTTCCGGCTTCCACTTCCGTTTCCGATGGCGTCTTCCTCTCTTATTATGATGCCAATGTGCTGAGCTATCTCAACGGCAACAACGAGATTGCTGCGCAGATGACCAACGGTGACGGCAACAGCTGGGGTCTCAACCAGAACTGCCTCGACTCAAAGAAGTTCAACAACTGCAACTATTTGGCTTTGCTCCTCGTTTCGCACTTCCCGCAGTGGGGTATTGGTCCGCGTCTCTATCTCTATGACACGACCAACAAGAGCACACTTGGCGGCACTGACGTGGCTGCATCTCCCGCACTTGCCTTCGCCAACGGCGCTATCGACTACTTCCAGTCGGCAGACTCTAACACGGCTTCTGGTGACGTGCTCCTTGCTCCGTCCACAAATGGATACAAGCTCTACATCTACTATTACGACAACAATAGCGGTGTGCTCGGCGCTTACTCTGCCGACTGCATACAGCAATAATAAAGTTTAAATTTTGTCAATACGGGGCTGTGCCGGGCACTAAAACTCGGTGCGGCCTCGTTCTTATAAAAACTAAAGCAATTTTTTAAAGCAAATGAGAAACTTCAAATCATTACTAAGAAACTTCCTACCTGCCGCTTTTGCCTCATTGGCGCTCTGCTTTACGGCATGTGGCAACGATGATGACGGCATACCGGGTTGGCCTTGGGAGGACAACACTCCCGACACTCCGGATACTCCAGCGCAGGTTGAGGCTAAGCCTCGCTTCATCTGGATTGACGCTGCAGCTAACTTCCCGGAGTATGCCAACAGCAAGGAAAACATAGAACGCGACTTGCAGAAGGCGAAGGATGCCGGCTTCACGGACATCGTTGTTGACGTTCGTCCGACGATGGGCGATGTGCTTTTCAATACAAATGTTGTCGATCAAGTGCATAAGCTCGACTATTGGGAGGGCAGCAGCTATAAGTTCTATGAGCGTACTGCCGACTGGGACTACCTCCAGGAGTTTATTGATGCCGGTCACCGACTTGGCTTGCGCGTTAACGCATCCATCAATACCTTTGTTGGTGGCAACAAGTATCCTTATGGATTGGGTGAGCAGGGATTGCTCTTCCGCGATGCCGACAAGAAAGACTGGGCCACGACGCTTAACCTCTCTGACGGTCTGACCAATGTCATGGACATCACAGAGGCTCAGGACGAGAACAACCTCACGTATGGAACGCGATTCCTCAACCCTGCCAACGATGATGTGCAGGAATTCCTCCTTAACTTGATTGGCGACCTTGCCAAGTACAATGTGGACGGAATTTTCCTCGACCGTTGCCGCTACAATGACATCGCTTCCGACTTCTCTGACATTACGCGCAGAAAATTTGAGGAGTACATCGGTGAGCATGTGGAGAATTTCCCTGGCGACATCCTTGAGGCTGGCAGTACATCCTTGCCTTCCAATCCGTCTGAGCTGACAAAGAAGTGGCTTGAGTTCCGCGTGAAGACCATACATGACTTCATAGAGAAAGTTCGTGCGCGTGTCAAGTCGGTCAATCCTGACTTGCGTCTTGGCACATACGTTGGAGCATGGTATTCCGACTATTACGATTCCGGCGTCAATTGGGCAAGTCCGAAGTACGACACGTCTGCCCACTATTCATGGGCAACTCCCGACTACAAAAAGTATGGCTATGCCGACCTTCTTGATTTCATGCTTGTCGGCGCTTACGCTTCCGCAGACGCTATCTACGGTTCTACGGAATGGACGATGCAGGGTTTTGCCGAGCAGGCGAAGCAATTGCTTATGAATGACGTGAAGTTTGCTGCCGGCCCTGACGTTGGCAACAGCACGGGTTGGACCAACGGAGGATGCATTGATCTTATCCCCAAGACTGTGGACGCTTGCATCAATGCAGCCGACGGATATTTCGTTTTTGACATGATTCATGTGCGTGAATATAATTATTGGGACGGCTTCAAACAGGGCTTCGACAGCTATTTGAACAGTCTCAAAGAGAACAAATAAAAAACAGGAACTGAATGAGAAGATCATTTCTATTCTTATCTGCGTGCCTTTGGATTATTACAGCCAAGGGCGCGCAGCCTGATGTTTATGGGCGTGTAACATGTAAGGGCAAGCCCGTGTCAGGCGTTGTCGTGACAGATGGTTACGACTGTGTGCAAACGGATGCCGACGGAAAATACCGCATTGAGGGCAAGCGTGACGTGAGATTTGTGTATCTTTCAACACCTTCTGGCTATAAGCCTGTAGCTTCAGGCTCTGTGCCACGCTATTATCAGCCTTACGAGAACGGCAAAACGGAGTATGACTTCACCATCGACCGCAACGAGCGCGATGACAATCATCAGTTGCTTGTCGTGCAGGCCGACGTGCAAATGACGTGTGCAAGCGACGTGAAGTCATATGGAAAGTATCTTGAGGATGTACGCGGCTATGTCGACAAGGTGCGCGGAAAGCGCGACGTTGTCGGCTTCGACCTTGGCGACCTTGTCGGCGACACTCCGTCTCTTTTCCCTGACTACATCAAAACTACGGACGATAACGTGGACTATCCTTACTATCGTGCCATTGGCAATCATGACATGACCTACGGCGGACGTTCTTTCGAGACATCCTACAAAACCTTCGAGAGCTATTTCGGACCTATCTACTATTCGTTCAACCGTGGCAAGGCTCATTACATAGTTATCAACAACAACTTCTATCTCGATCGCGACTATCAGTATGTTGGCTACATTGACGAGCGTACATTCCAGTGGTTGGAGCAGGATTTGAAGTACGTGCCGAAAGGTTCACTCGTATTCGTGGCTATGCACATTCCTACAAGTTCTACGAAGAAACTTGCTTGGAACACTCTCCTTCAGGACGAGACGAGCAATGCGCAGGGTCTTTATGACTTTCTCAAGGGCTACGACGCACATCTGCTTACTGGCCATAGCCACTTCAATCTCAATGTCTGCTTCAACGATTCGCTCATGGAGCACAACACGGCTGCCGTGTGCGGTATGTGGTGGCGTGCAGACGTCTGTCAGGATGGCACTCCCCAAGGCTGTGGAATATATGAGGTTGACGGCAACAAGGTGAAATGGATTTATAAGAGCAAGGGCAAGCCTGCCGACTATCAGCTGCGTGCCTACGCTGTCGGCAAATCGCAGGATTGCCCTGACGCCATTGTTGCAAATGTATGGAATTGGGACGAGAAGTGGAAAGTGGAATGGTACGAGAATGGTAAGCGTATGGGCGACATGGAGCAGTTCACGGGCTACGACCCTGAAGCTACAGAGATATGCAAGGACCGCGACCGCGTGAAGTACGAATGGATCACACCAATCACTACTCCACATCTCTTCCGTGCCGTTCCGAAGAACGCCAAGGCGAAGATTGAAGTGCGTGCCACCGACCGATTCGGCAATGTTTATCGCCAATCCATCACCGAATGAGCGGCACTGACGTCATTTATCTGAATTACTGACGTTATTTCTCTGAATTATAAAAAAACTAAAACCCAAATTATTATGTCAAATACGATTAACATGGGCTACATGATATTCCTCTCCATTGTGGCAGCTATCGGCGGACTCTTGTTCGGCTACGACACGGCTGTTATCTCTGGAACGATAAGTCAGGTGGCCGACCAGTTCCAACTTGACTCCTTGCAGCAAGGCTGGTATGTGGGATGTGCGCTGATAGGTTCCATCATCGGCGTGCTCTTTGCAGGAATGCTCACCGATCGTCTCGGACGCAAGATTGTGATGGTCATTGCTGCTTTGTTGTTTGCCGGGTCTGGTCTGTACTGTGCCTTTGCAGCCGACTTTACTCATCTTGTTATTGCACGTGTTGTGGGAGGCGTAGGCATCGGCGTTGTTTCCATCGTGTCACCTCTTTACATCTCGGAGGTTGCCGCGGCTCATTATCGTGGCCGCCTCGTGTCGCTCTATCAAGTAGCGGTGACGGTTGGTTTTCTTGGAGCTTACATCGTCAATTACGGCCTGCTCTGTCATGCGCAGAGTGGAGCAGTTTATTCCAGTCCCATCATGCAGCAGATTTTCGTCGACCAGGTGTGGCGCGCTATGCTTGGCATGAATGCAGTGCCGGCGTTGATATTCCTCATTGTCATCTTCTTCATCCCTGAGAGTCCGCGTTGGCTCATTGTATACGGAAAGGATGCTAAGGCTGAGGGTATTCTCCAGCGCATCTACGCTTCAGTAGACGAGGCTCGCCGTCAGGTGGCAGCCACTAAGGAGGTGCTCAGCGGCGAAACGAAGGGCGATTGGCGCATGCTCCTGCAGCCGGGCATACGTGCCGCTGTCATTATCGGTGTGTGCATAGCCATGCTCGGACAGTTTATGGGTGTCAATGCGGTGCTCTATTACGGTCCAACAATCTTCGAGAATGCAGGACTCTCTGGCGGCGACTCTCTGTTCTATCAGATACTTGTCGGTGCCGTCAACACCTTGACTGGCATCCTTGCCCTACTAATCATCGACCGTATAGGACGCAAGAAGCTGATATATTATGGTGTGTCGGGAATGATAGCCTGCCTGCTGATTATCGGTTTCTATTTCCAGTTTGGTGAGAGCATCGGCTTGTCGAGCATCTTCCTGCTCGTCTTCTTCCTGCTCTATGTGTTCTGCTGTGCGGGAAGTATCAGTGCCGTAATTTTCGTGTTGCTGTCAGAGATGTATCCTACACGTGTGCGCGGTCTTGCCATGTCCATTGCCGGACTATCACTATGGGTTGGTACATATCTCATAGGACAGCTCACACCATGGCTTTTAGAGACGCTTACGCCTGCTGGCACATTCCTTCTCTTCGCTGTCATGTGTGTACCCTACATGCTCATAGTATGGCGACTGATGCCGGAAACGGCTGGAAAGACGCTCGAGGAGATTGAGCAATTCTGGACCAAGAGCGGCAGAAAATAATTGTTGCAGAGTCAGTGAAAGACTGATGATAAAACGAAAATATCCGCAATGC
>DLKG01000015.1:28183-35830 GCA_002490315.1 Prevotella sp. UBA7594
GCATTGCGGATATTTTCGTTTCAGTATGGTTCTTTTAGATGATTTCCTATATTCCAAGCACATTGTTGCGTGCCAGCATGCAGGCGCCAATTACTCCTGCTTTGTCTTTTAACTTGGATAGAGTTACGATTGTATCCTTGTTGACAAGATTGAGTGAGTATTTCCTCACGGCAGCTTTCACTGGCTCGAGCAGATAGTCGCCTGTCAGCGACAATGCCCCACCTATTATTATTAGTTCCGGATTGAAGATATTGATGAGTCCGGCAACGGAATGTCCCAACTTGGAGCCAATCGACTCCACCACCTCTATGCATAGTACATCCTCATGATTGGTGGCGTCAATGATGTCGTGGAGCTGAAGCGTGTCCTTGTCTTTCATGAGATTGGTGAGTATGGACGTCTCCCCGTTCTTTATGCGCTCCGTAACCTCGCGGAAAAGCGCAGCTCCCGACACCTCTGTTTCAAGGCATCCCTTCTTTCCGCATCGGCAGATTATCTCGTTGTTGAAGGAATGTACATGACCAATCTCGCCTGAGAATCCCGACTTGCCGTAGTGGAGCTTGCCGTCGATAATTATTCCCATGCCGAGTCCCCAACTGACATTGACGAAGATAACGTTCTTCTCGCCTTTCACGCATCCTTTGCAGAACTCGCCGTAAGCCATGGCACGCGAGTCGTTTTCTATCGTGACAGGCATATCCAGACTGTCGGATAAGATTTTTGTCAGAGGAGTTTCCGAGAAGCTGAACATGCTGTAGCAGTAGCCCGTGTCGTGATTGACGCGTCCTGAGAGGTTGACGTTGGCGTTTAGAATTTTTTCGCGGTCGATGTCGGTGTCGTTGACGAAGTCCTTCACGAGGCGACAAAGTGTTTCCAAACCCTCGTTGGTGTTCTCCGCATGATAGGGCACGCGGTCGCGACGCTCAACGAGTTCACCGTTAAAATTCATGATGCCCATGTCGAGCGTGAACTTCTTCACGTCTATTCCGAGGAAGTAGCCCGACGTTGGGTTGAGTCCGTAAAGGTTTGGACGGCGTCCCTCGTTAGTCTCGAGTTTTCCAAATTCGTTGAGAAAACCCTTTGTGCACATGTCGTTGATGAACTTCGTAGTTGTGGGAATGCTCAGTCCCAGTTCCTTTGAGAGTTCCGTGATGGTGGCGTTTCCGTTTTCAACGAAAAAAGTAAGGATGTTCTTCTTTATATTAGAAGTCTTGCTCCCATCGCCGATTTCTTTGAAAAACAGGTTTTGCATTTATACGATAGTTTTTTATTGTATTATAGGGATGTGTTTGATTTCACTCTACAAAGTTAGCAAAATATAATGAAACTTTCAAGAGAATATAGAAATATTGTGCTTAATGTTAAGTTTATTGTGGCTATTTATGTAAAATATTTAATAAATATTGATGGAGTTCGGAAACTTTTTGTAATTTTGCAAAAGATAAGACAAATAGCCACTACTTACTAAATTTCTTTATTAATAATATATTCTATTAACATATAAGTTTGATTAATTATGGGAAACAGACGTGACTTTTTGAAGAAAATGGGCGTTCTTGGTGCATCAGCACTTGTAGCTCCTTCTGTACTTGCAGGTGAACGTTCGTTTGCAGCTGGCAAAATAAAGGTCAACGACCAACCTACAATAAAGCCTTCAGAGGCAGGTTCGCTCATTGTGAAGCCTGCCAACGGACTGAAGATAACCGGCACTTTCCTTGATGAGATTTCTCATGACATTCCTCATCAGAACTGGGGATATGCCGAATGGGACCGCGATTTCCAGTATATGAAGAGCATTGGTATTGACACGGTTATCATGATTCGCTCTGGTTATCGCAAGTTTATCACCTATCCATCGAAATTTCTTCTCAGCAAGGGATGTTATATGCCTTCAGTAGATTTGCTTGAGATGTATCTTTCTCTTGCCGACAAGTATGGAATGAAGTTTTACTTCGGACTCTACGATTCAGGTCACTATTGGGACACGGGCGACATGACTCTCGAAATCGATTACAACCGTTATGTAATCGATGAGGTGTGGGAGAATTACGGCGCACGCCACAAGAGCTTTGCTGGCTGGTACATAAGCACGGAGATAAGCCGCAAGACAAAGGGCACTATCCCCACATTCCATACTCTTGGCAAGCACAGCAAGGACATTTCCGGCGGTCTGCCGACGTTCATATCGCCTTGGATTGACGGTAAGAAGGCTGTTATGGGTACAGGAAAGCTCACCAACGACCAGGCGGTTTCCGTTGAGGAGCACGAGCGCGAGTGGAACGAGATATTCGACGGTATTCACGATGTTGTCAATGCCGTAGCCTTCCAGGACGGCCACATTGACTATGACGAGCTTGACGCTTTCTTCTCTGTCAACAAGAAACTTGCCGATCGTTATGGTATGCAGTGCTGGACCAACGCCGAGACATTCGACCGCGATATGCCAATCCACTTCCTCCCTATTAAGTTCGACAAGCTTCGCCTCAAGTTGGAGGCAGCTAAGCGATGTGGCTACGACAAGGCAATCACCTTTGAGTTCTCTCATTTCATGTCGCCGCAGTCGGCTTATCAGCAGGCAGGTCATCTCTACGACCGCTACCGCGAGTATTTTAAAATCTAAATAATTTGGTTCTCAATTCTGATTTTTTACAGAAGAAGGGTGGGCAAGTGTGCCCACCCGATTTTTTATTCTTCTTCTTCAGATTGACCCACATTTCACATTATTAGAATCCTACAATCATAAGAAAAGCAAATAAACAAAACAATTTACGTATGAAGTCAAGATATGTCTTTCTCACCATGGCAATGGCGATGGGAGTAAGCGGACAGGCGAAGGTGACGCTTGCCCCTATATTTGGTAATGGAATGGTGTTGCAGCGCAACGCCAAGGTGCTCTTCTCTGGCACGGCAACGCCACAGCGCACTGTGGAAATATCCACGTCATGGGACGGCAAAAAGTATCGCACGCGGAGCGACGCCGACGGCAAATGGACGCTGACGGTGCCGACGGGCAGTGCGGGCGGTCCGTTCACGATGACCTTTAGCGACGGTGAGCGATTGGTACTTTCCGACTTGCTTTTGGGCGACGTGTGGTTTTGCTCCGGACAGTCCAATATGGAGATGCCTGTAAAGGGCTTCCGCGGTCAGCCTACGGCAGGCTCCCTGCCTTACATAGCCGCTGCTGACGGCAATCGTCCCTTGCGCCTTTTCTCGCAGGAGCACGCTTGGAACACACGCCCGCAGACATCCAGTGTCAAGGGCGAATGGCGCCACGCCACGTCTGATGCCGTTGCCGACTTCAGCGCTGTGGGCTATTTCTTTGGCAACAGACTCCAGAAGAATCTCGGTGTGCCCGTTGGTCTTGTCAACTGCTCTTGGAGTATGTCTACCATACAGGCATGGATGAGTCGTGAGTCGCTTGAGAAGTTCCCGGAGGTGAAACTGCCCGACTACGAACAAACCAATTTCGGATGGACAGAGGGTACTCCTACGTTGCTTTATAATGGTATGGTCAACCCCTGGAAAGGCTTCCCTGTTAAGGGTGTCGTTTGGTATCAAGGAGAGGCCAACACTCCAGAGCCCATGCTCTACGAGAAACTTTTCCCGGAGATGGTAAGCCAGTGGCGTAAGCATTTCGGCAATGACGAAATGCCGTTTTATTATGTCCAGCTTGTGCCGTTCCAAGCTGTCACCGACGACGACACGGAGTGGGCGTGGTTCCGTCAAGTGCAGTCCGATCTACAGAGTAAGGTCAGTGGCGTGACGATGATTACAACCGCCGATTGTGGCGATGAGAAATTCATCCATACCCCCCACAAGATAAAGATTGGCGAGCGCATCGCTGACGTCGCAATTGCTAAGACTTATGGGCAGAAGGGCATTGCCGATGCACCGTCGTATAAGTCGGCGCACGTGGAGAACGGCGCTGTCATTGTCGAATTTAACGGCGGTGAGGATGGTCTGACACCAGAGTTGCAGAACGTCGAGGGCTTTGAGCTTGTCGATTCTGCCGGCAATGTGGTGAAGGCGCAGGCGGAAATCGTGCGCAGCACCAATCAGGTGAAAGTATGGTCTGACGCTGTGAAGAATCCCGTGGAAGTGCGCTATGGTTTCCACAATTACTATAAGGCGGAACTGTGCAACAATCTCGGACTCCCAGCTTCACCCTTCCGTGCTGTCCTCAAGCGCAAGCGCGCCTATCTGTGGATTGACGCAGAGGCAAATCTCGCGCGCTTTGCCACTCGCGACTCCATCGATTTCTATTGCAAGCGTATCCGTGAGGCTGGATTTACCGACATCGTTGTCGACGTGCGTCCCATCACGGGCGAGGTACTCTACGACAGCAAGTATGCGCCGCGCATGACGGAGTGGGGCGGCAAGAAGGCTGCCGACTTCGACTATCTTGGCTATTTCATTGAGCAGGGCAAGAAGAACGGGCTTGGAGTGCTTGCCTCCATGAACACGTTCTGCGCTGGCCACAACTATTTCGACCGGGGTCTTGTATATTCTCAGCATCCTGAATGGGCATCTGTTGTCTACAATCCGGAGCGCGGACTCATACCTATTACACAGGAGAAGGAGAAGTATGGCGGAATGGTCAATCCAAACGACACAGCCTATCAATCCTATATTATCAATATAATGAAGGAGATTGCCACAAAGTATCCGCAACTTGAGGGCATTGTCACCGATCGTGTGCGCTTCGACGGCATCACCGCCGACTTCTCCGACATGTCGCGCAAGGCTTTTGAGAAGTATGTCGGGAAACGTTTGCAGCGCTTCCCTGAGGACATATTTGAATGGTGTAAGGGTACTGACGGCAAACCCGTGATGAAGAAGGGAAAGTATTTCAAACAGTGGATAGAGTGGCGCTCTATGGTCATCAGCGACTTTATGGCGCGGGCGCGTAAGGAGGTGAAGGCTGCCAATCCACGAATGGGCTTCGACACATACACAGGTGCGTGGTATCCGAGCTATTATGAGGTGGGCGTCAATTTCGCTGACCCTTCATATAATCCGGCTGCCGACTTCGATTGGGCGACTGCCAAGTATCAGAAGACGGGCTATATCCGCAATATCGACACCTATTTTACTGGCAATTATTACACGGATGTGACCGTAGCCGACTATCTGAAGACCAACAAGCTCGTGAAGAATGAAACCGACCTCTCGGCACAGTCTGGCGACTGGTATTGCGTTGAGGGCTCTTGCCGCCACCTGCGTTCTATCCTCGGCGGTCATCCGTTTGTAGGAGGAGTGCTTGTCGACCAGTTCTATGACAATCCGGCACGCCTCAGTGCCACTATTGCTGAGAATCTTAAGGATGCCGACGGACTCATGGTGTTCGACCTCGTACATATCGTTACGAAGAATCTTTGGAATGAGATAGAGGCAGGACTCTGGAAAGGAGGCTTACGATGAAGAAACGTGCCGTGTCGCTCGACGTGCTGCGCGGTCTCGCTATCGTGGGTATGGTGTTGTCCGCTACCATTGGTGGCGGACTGCCTGCCTGGATGCACCATGCACAGGAACCGCCTCCAACGTTCGCCTACGATTCTCAGATTAGTGGCATAACGTGGGTTGATCTCGTCTTTCCACTCTTCCTCTTTGCCATGGGGGCGGCGTTCCCGATGTCTGTCGGCAAGCGTCTTAGTCGTGGCGAGAGTCGCAGGAGCGTCGCTGCCGACATTTTGAAGCGTGGCGTTAAGCTGGCGTTCTTTTCTGTATATGTGCAGCATTTCTATCCTTACATGCTCTGTCCGGATGGCGGATGGTATGCGTGGGGGTGGGCGATAGTGGCTTTCCTGTTGCTCTTCCCGATGTTTATGCGTATTCCGTATGCAGTTTCTGATCGCGTCAAGCAACTGATAAAACTCTCTGCTTATACCGCAGGTGTTGTCTTGCTGTTGTGTGTGAAGGACGCTGGGGATGTGCCGTTTACGCCAACTGTCAATAATCCAATCTTGCTCATTCTTGCCTATATGGCAGTGCTTGGCGGACTCTCTTATCTCTTCACGGCCCGTGACAGGCGCACGCGCATTTTAATCATCGTGCTTGTAGCGGCGCTTTCTGCAGGAACGACAGTGGAAGGGTCGTGGCAGCAGAATCTGAACGCTTGGTGTCCGTTGCCTGGGCTTTATCAGTTTGACTATGTTAAGTATCTTCTGATAGTGCTTCCTGGCAGTTTCGCTGGCGAATGGCTGCTAGAGTGGACATCGCTGTCAGAAGGCTCTTGCAAAGTTTCGGGCGCAGATAAGCTCGTTGACAGCGTCATGCTGATTGTGGCACTTGCCCTTGCCGTTAGCAACGTCACGTGCCTTTATCTCCATTTAGACCTGCTCAACGCCTGCGTGTCGTTGCTGTTCATTGTCACTGGCAACATAGCCTTGCGCTTTGGTACCGACACTGACATGTTGAAACGCCGCTTGTGGCAGCTTGCTTCTTTGCTCCTCGCACTTGGCTTGCTGTTGCAGCCGCTTCAAGGCGGCGTCAAGAAGGACCCTCCGACACTTGGCTATCTTTTCGTGACGGCAGCTATAGGTTGCGCCATGTTGCTCGTTTTCCATGTGCTTTGCGACAGATGGAATGTGGAGCGTCCACTTTGTTTCATGTCGATGTCGGGCCAGAATCCGATGGTTGCATATGTAGCTTGCGACCTTCTCATCATGCCAGTGCTTAACATCTTTGGTTTGCTCTCACCGCTCTTCGCCTTCTTCGCGCAGAACGCATGGCTCGGGTTGTTGCAAGGTATATTCCTGACATCGCTGACAATCGGTGTCACGATGTTCTTCAGCCGCATACGTTGGTATTGGCGCACATGACAAATTGATGGATTCTCTTGGCGATTCGGAATATTCGTTGTAATTTTGCATACATATCATTTGCAGAATGAACAACACTTTGGTAGAACAAATTCTTGAGCGTAAGGGCATACGTCCCACCGCCAACCGCATAATCGTCCTGAAGACGCTTCTTGCCCAACATCATCCGACGACTCTCTCTATGATGGAGAACACGTTGTTGTCGATGGACAAGTCGAGCATCTTCAGGACGCTTACACTTTTTCTTGAGCACGACATTGTACATTCTTTTGAAGATGGCAAGGGATCGCTTGTTTATGAGCTTTGCACTCATCATGGTTCGGAGGGACATGCTTCAAGCCACGCACATTTCTATTGTGAGTCATGCTCGCGCACGTTCTGTCTTGAAAACATCCCAGTGCAGAAAGTCGTTCTTCCTGATGGCTTCATTGCCCATTCCGTATCTTTTGTAATTAAGGGTGTCTGCCCCGACTGTCGTAAAAAAGGATGAAATCTTTAGTCGTTAAAATTGATAGGCGATTGGTGGGGGACAGATAATGCTTTTTCCGAATTATTACACTTTATAAGTGCTAATATTTTTCCGTGGACAGTTATGCTTGCCTTATCTTATATTTGTATTCCTACCGCCTCAAAACTCGCGAATTTTCCAGCGCCTCCTTCCTTCTCCGAATTTATGCCCTAATTTTGTGTGCAGCTTTTCTCCGTTGTGTTTCAGAGGGTTACGCAATATTCTCCCCAATATGTGCAGCTCTTTTTTCCTTATTTTCCCATTTTCTCAGTTCTAAAGTGCCGCTTTGTTCCATGCAAAGTGCCGCTTTATCCCATG
>DLKG01000036.1:0-9621 GCA_002490315.1 Prevotella sp. UBA7594
TACTGATAATCAGCCACTTAACCAAATTTTATTAGTTATATTACGTTAATTAACTCCCTCATTTTCAAACGATTACGTTAGAATTAACAGAGTATTGTAATAAGACATAACACCACTTTGAAAGACCTCACCTGTCTGTATTGGTTACATACATTATGGCATTTGAATACTTACATGCCTTACTTACAAAGATCCCTTATCCTTTGTTCTTCCTTCAATGAGCAGACAAGCAGCTGTCCATGTTTCTCTGCCACGATATATCCATTCAAGCCTTGAACTACCACCTTGCTCTCATCTGCTGCATGCACGATGCAGCCGTGGCAATCATAGAGTCGGATGTCGTTGCCTACCTTGACATTGCCGTCCTCGTATTGTGGAAGCAAGGTGCGGAGGCTTCCCCAGCTACCGAGGTCGCTCCATCCGAATTCTGCAGGAAGAGTGTAAATTTCCTTCGACTTTTCCATCACGGCATAGTCAATACTAATCTTTTCGCACGTTGGGAAGAGTCTATCTACGACCTCTTTCTCCTTGTCGGTATAGAAGGCAGGAGCCATCTCGTCCATGATGCTCGCCAACTTTGGTTGGAAAGTACGGATTGCCTTGCTGATGGTCTTGATGTTCCATACGAAGATGCCGGCATTCCAATAGTAGTTGCCGGATGAGAGGTATTGTTCGGCTGTCGCCAAGTCGGGTTTCTCCTTGAAGGCATCAACTTTGAGAATTTCTGGGAATGGGACGTGGACTTGAGGTTTTGCTTTGTCGGGGGCGGGGGCGCCCCCTCTCCCAGTTAGGGTGGCAATGTAGCCGTAGCCTGTTTCGGGGCGGCTTGGTTTGATGCCTATGGTCACGATAGCCTCCTGGTCGGAAGTGAAGCTTAATGCCTTGCTGAGCACTCGCTGATACTCCGTGGTGTTGATGACCAAGGAATCGGACGGGGTCACCACAATGTTGGCATTGGGGTGCTTCTGCTGTATTTTCCTGCATGCATAGGCGATGCAGGGAGCTGTGTTACGGGCAACTGGCTCCGCAAGGATGTTGTCGACTGGTATCTCAGGGATTTGCTTCTTAATGATACAGATATACTTCTCGTTAGTCACAACCCACATGTTCTCCACCGGACAGATAGGCTTCAATCTGTCCACAGTGAGTTGGATGAGCGAACGGCCGACTCCCATCACATCAATGAACTGCTTGGGATGGTCGGGGGTTGATATGGGCCACAAGCGGCTTCCAATGCCGCCAGCCATTATTATTATTTGTATATCATTGTAACTATTCATCGTGTTTCTTTTGCTGTAATCTTAAGCATTCATAAGTTAGTACCCAAATTATGACATCCCCCTTTGTATAGGTACTTTTACGAATGCCTACATTTGAGTTGTTAAAATTTCATTGTTTTGCTGTTTTATTCATTTTCTTCGCTCGACAATTTGAAAGCAAGCTTTCATTGCTATCGCTTATAGAAAACTTTCCAAATCTTCGCTGTTGTGCATAAATCTGATGTTGTAAAAATCGCAGCAAATGTAAAGCTTCCATTTTTAAGCTCTAATTTGAATGCTTAATCATTGTTCGTAATTAAGTCATTTCTTTAAAGTTTGTATTCTTCACAACAAGTGGTTTCTTTGCAATATTCCTTATGCCGCTATTAATGACAACAATATCTCCGCGTGTCTGTATGGAATCAGAATATGTTTGTAATAAGGCGTTATCATTAAATTTTTCAAAGTTGGAATAAATGAATATTTCCTTTATATAGCAATCCAAAAGTTGTTGTAACCTTTTGTTTTCAATGTTTTTCAATCCTATAAATTCGTTATATTTATTAACCTTACTTGTATCGATTTTAATTACAAGCTCAACATCATAGTCCTCCTCAAATCGAATTTTAGGTTGATATCTCTCTTGTTCACAGCCGAACTCTATACATTCACTCTTATTAGAATTATTTGTCAAATGCTTCTGTATTTCATTTCTCAATACTGAGAAAAATATATTTATTCCAGTCTTTTCCATTTGGGAAAGGGATTGCCACCAATCCTTAAATTCCAAAAGTTCAAACGTTGGAAGATGTTTTAATACATTATATTTGTTTATGTAGTGAATAAGTTTGGATCCATATATGCACATTGCATTATATCTGATAAAAAACAACTCACTCTCTGTAAACTGTGCCCGTATGATTTTTAGATAATCCTTTATCTCACTTTCCTTAAGTTTTGAACCATCAATTAAATCATATATACGGTAAATTGTTCTAAAATAAGCACCAAGTTTAGTGTGGTTTACCGTGTAAAACAACATATAATAGTTTACAGCTCGTTTTCTATTTTCTTCGTAGTTTTTAATATTTCTAAATTTCGACTGCAATATTTGTTTTTCTTTATCAAAGAAATCTTTGTTACTATATTGCTCTACTTCTAATTTTTTCTCACCTTCTTCATAAACAGGTTCCAATCGCTCGCTACACATCTCTGATACTTGCAACTGGTAAAGTCTAAGCAACTCAAAAAACAAATCGTGAAAACGTTGCCTTTCCGTTTGATAGAGGCTCTCTTTTGTCGCTTTGTTTTGGTACTTGAACGTTTCAACCATCAAGATTACGCCAACAAAAGAAAATATTGTTCCTAAGACCCCACCTATAAAGTCGCCATACGCACTCCACAGGTCTTTATCAACAACATAGTCATCATTAAAAATCTTTATTGGGTGCCCCCACTTGAAAATGAAATATGCAAAACCTATAAAGACAACAGCAATCCATGCGTATATACTTATTCTAAAATAAAATGGTAGCCTTTCTTTCATTAGAATGTCGTTATAATTGGTTAGTACTCCAATTGGGATATCTCCAAAATGCCTCAGTATGATAATGAAAATACTTAACTAAAATACTTTCCTTGAATTGATTGTTGTATTAAATAATAGAAAAACATACATCATACGCAAAGTTTCTTTTCTTTTGTCGGGGGCGGGGGCGCCCCCTCTCCCAGTTATGGTGCTTTTGTTGTTCTTCTTAACCTTTCACCAGCTCCAGAACCTCTCTGCTTACCTCTATTGTCGCGCCACTGATGTACTTTATCTCGTTGCCGATGACGGCTTTTTTGCCGTTGTAGCGTTGGACGTAGGCTTCGAGACCTTTGAGATTGCCTGCAACAATCTTTACTTTGATACCTTTCTTTAATGGTACGGGAGCTACGGACACTTTCTCTTCGCCGTTCTCCACGAGATTGCGGTAGCTTATGATTTCCTGGTCGGGAACACGATAGATTTGTTTTTGACCGGGCATGGTCAGCATCTTGTAGATGTCGGAACGGAAGCGGATGGTGTCGAGTCGGGTGGGGGATACGTTGCAGAAGATGAACGTGGAGAGAAAGAGTCTTTCTCTTAGTTTGCGTTTCAAAGAACGCTTGTCGATGTAGACCTCTTTCACCTTCGGAATCCAATAGTCGAACCACGTGTTGTCGCGGTTGAGATTCAGCTGGATGGACTCGGCTATCTTCATTTCGCAGTTTACTCTTACAACTGCGACATACCAACCGGCATCACCTGGCTTTTCAAGACCTTCATTTGGCTTTTTCTTAGCCCTTTCCTCACTTTTTGCCACGGCTTCGCCGCCGTCCCCTGCATTAGTGGACGCTACTTGCAATGGTGTTTTTGTGTCTTTCATCTATGTGCGAAATGTGTTTCGTTTCAGATGCTGGGTTTCTGTGTCTCTTGGTAAGAGATACAGAAACCCTTTGCAAAGGTACGGAAAATATTGTAAATAAGTAAATTGTGTGTGTTAATAATTTAATATAATACAATAAAAGCCAACAAATGTTTAGCACATTATTTTTGACGATTTTCCATAAGTCGCTGATTGGACGTCTTTTCTACATTGTTTCTGTATCTCTTACCAAGAGACACAGAAAACACGTTTTCCCCTTTTATCGTATTGCAGCCAGCACTTTGGCGTTGGCATCGTCCACTTCAGATGTCTGTATGGAACGGAGATAAATCTGTGTGGTGGCTTCGGAGTTGTGCCCTAACGCCTCGCTTATGACGGACAGTGCGACCTTATTGTCTCTTGCCGCTGTAGCCCATGAATGGCGAGCGACATAAAGAGTGAGTTTGCCCTTTATGCCAATCTTTGCGCCAAGTTTCTTGAGATGATAAGCGATGCGTGACTCAGCATTGTGGTAAAGGCGCAGCTCGTCCAGACTTTTGTCTTGTATCGTTCTGATTTTTCGTTTGGTGGCACTTTCAAGGAATGGAAAGAGATAAGGAGAAGATGCTGTTTCGGCTTGATACCTATCGACAATGGACTGCATTTCTTTCTCCCAACGGATAGAAAGGCGTTGACCTGTTTTGCTACGTGTGTAAGTGATAAAACCGTCTTTGAGGTCTGACTTGCGAAGATGTGCCAGGTCGATGAAAGATATTCCCCGCAGATAGAAAGACATCAAGAAAGCATCTCTTGCCATCTCTTCTTTTGGAGAGAGTTTCTTTGCGTAATGGGTTGCATCCAAATGCTTAATACTGCTGACAGATGCCACCGGAATTGCTCGCTTACTGGTCTTGGCAATGCCCGTGTAGACATTCTTGAATGGGGCTTGCTGGGTGGCGATACCTTTCTCCACGGCTTTGTTGTAAGTGGCGCGGAGAATGCGCAGATAGAAGGAACTGGTGTTGCTGCATACTTTCGCCACGTTCTTCAAGTAAGCCTCGTATGAGAGCATTTCTTCCGTGCCTATCTCCTTGAAAGAAATGTCCTTGTTGTCCCTGAAGCGCATGAAGCTGTTGAGTGTCGCCTTGTAGTGAAGCATGGTGCGGTGTTGTCCGTTCTTCGTCAACTGTTCGATGAGGCGTTTCATGAAGTAGGACAGTGACTCTTGTTTTTTTCTGTTTCTTGTCATAATGATTGTGTATTTATAAGGTTTGTTGGATGTCTTTCGATTTTTTGTCGTAACTTTGCATAGCATAAAATATGCTGTGGTATAAATAAAAACAACAAGCAAATGCAATACAAAATATACCCGCCGTCGCAAATCGACGCCACTATAAAGCTCCCCGCATCGAAGAGCATCAGCAACAGAGCTCTCGTCATACACGCCCTTTCCAAGGGCGATCTGCTGCCGCAGAACCTCTCTGTCTGTGACGACACGGAGGTGATAGTCAATGCCATGCAGCAGAATCCGCACGTAGTCGACATAAAGGCAGCGGGCACGGCGATGAGATTTCTCACCGCCTACTTTGCCGTGACGCCCGGCGACCACGTGCTCACCGGCACGGAGCGCATGAAGCAGCGTCCCATCCGACTGCTCGTCGACGCCTTACGCTATCTCGGAGCCGACATCGAATACGTCGGCGAGGAGGGTTTCCCGCCGCTCCGCGTGCGAGGAAAGGAGCTTGAAGGGGGCTACATAGAGATTCCGGGCAACGTCAGCTCACAGTACATCTCGGCGCTGCTCATGATCGGTCCGGTGCTGAAGAAGGGCATCTCGCTGCGCATGACGGGAGGCGTCATCTCGCGTCCCTACATCGACCTCACACTATGGATGATGAGGGAGTTTGGTGCCGATGCCGATTGGACGGATGTCGACACGGTCACGGTGAGACCATGTCCCTACAGGCAACGCGCCTACGTCATAGAGAGCGACTGGAGCGCCTCCTCCTATTGGTATGAGATAATGGCGCTGGGCAAGAACAGCGAATCGTCGCTGCGCTTCGAGGGGCTCATGGACGCTTCGAAGCAGGGCGACTCCATCGTGAAATACATCTTCTCGCTGCTCGGCGTGAAGACGCGCTTCGCCTCTACCACGGACGACACGCTCTTCCCCTTGGTGACGCTGAAAGCCCACCAGTGTATGTTGCCGCGCCTTGACTACGACTTCATCAGCGCCCCCGACCTCGCGCAGACCGTCGTCGTGACGTGTGCCTTGCTCGACATCCCATTCCGCTTCACGGGGCTTGCGAGCCTGAAGATAAAGGAGACCGACCGCATCGAGGCGCTCAAGCGCGAGCTGCGCAAACTCGGCTACGTGCTCCGAGACGAGAATGGCGACACACTGACGTGGGACGGTAGCCGCTGTGAGCCGACGCTTGAGTCTATCGACACCTACGACGACCACCGCATGGCGATGGCGTTCGCGCCGGCTGCCATGGTGCGTCCGGGATTGGTCATCAACAATCCGCAGGTGGTCACGAAGTCATACCCGCAGTTCTGGGCTGACCTTGAGAAGGCTGGCTTCAGAATAGAGAAAATGAAATAGTCAATCACTTCACCTTTATATATATATATGCACATACTTATCATTTCCATAATCGTCCTTGGCGTCATTGTCGCAATATTAGCCAAGCTTGGTAAGCATCATGACGCTTCCGACGACCACATCACCGTCGTGGAAACGTGCGCCACGTGCAATGGCACGAATGACAAATGTGAGCAAGACTGCATGATGGAGGCGTCGACGAAGCCAATAGAATACTACGATGACGAGGAGCTCGACCGCTTCCGCGGACGTCCCTCAGATGCTTATGAGGATGACGAGGTGGAGATGTTCAGCGACGTGCTCTACACGATGCGCCCGGACGAGGTGGCGGGGTGGTGCAGAAGCCTCACTCTGCGCGGCGTCAATCTGCCCGACCAGCTGAAGGACGAGACGTTCATGATAAGGGAAGAGGCTGGTAAAAATTCTTAACACACACAATAAACAGCGCATTAGCGAGTTAGTAAAAACGTGAGAATTATTAAGACAAGACATATCGTTCCTCTGCTGCTCGTGGCAATTTTGATTGCCGCGGCGGGATGCTCCACGCAGAAAAACACCGCGAAGACTCGCTGGTGGCATTCGTTCAAGGCGCGCTACAACACCTATTACAACGGCTCGCTCGCCTATATTGACGGTTCGCTGGAGAAGGAGAACGGCAACAAGGACAACTTCACGGAACTTATTCCGCTCTACACCGTCGGCAACAAGAATAGCCGCGAAATCGGAAAGGGAAATTTCGACCGCGCCATAGAGAAATGCCAGAAGACCATAAAACTCCACAGCATTAAGCGCCGTCCGCAATGGACGAAGTCGAGGAAGAAGACGGCAAAGGACATCGAGTGGCTCTCGCGCCGCGAATACAACCCGTTCCTCTGGAAGGCATGGCTGCTGATGGGGCGCTCGCAGTTTTACAAGGGTGCCTTCGACGAGGCTGCTTCCACATTCGCCTACATGGGAAGACTCTATCAGACGCAACCTGCCATCTACGCCAAGTCGAGGGCGTGGCTCGCCAAATGCTACATTGAGGAGGGCTGGCTCTACGACGCGGAGGACGTGATACGCAACATGCAGCGCGACTCTATCCATTGGTCGGCACGCAAGGAATGGGACTACACGTATGCCGACTACTATATACACGCGGGTGAGTACGCCAAGGCTGTGCCTTATTTGCGGCGTGTCATCAAGCATGAGATGCGACGCAAGCAACGTGCACGCGAGTGGTTTCTCATGGGACAGCTCCAGGCTGAACTGGGCAACAACCAGGAGGCAATGAAAGCCTATCGGCACGTGGTGAGGCAAAATCCACCTTACGAGCTTGAGTTCAACGCGCGCATTGCCATGACGGAGGTGATGTCGGCAGGACAGTCGAAGAAGATGATTGGTCGCCTGAAGCGCATGGCACGCTCCGACAAGAACAAGGAATATCTCGACCAGGTGTACTATGCTATAGGCAACATCTATCTCGCACAGCGCGACACCACCAATGCCATCTCTGCCTACGAGCGCGGTGCCGCCAAGGCTACGCGCAGCGGCATAGAGAAGGGTGTCTTGCTGCTCCGTCTCGGCGATGTCTATTGGGACAGGGAACGCTATAACGACGCGCAGCGATGCTACGGACAGGCTATTGGTATGCTCGACAAGGAGCGCAAGGACTATGAAGAACTGTCCAACCGCTCGAAGGTGCTCGACCAACTCGTGCCCTTCACTGACGCCGTACACTTGCAAGACTCCTTGCAGGGGCTTGCCAAGATGTCGGAGAAGGACCGCAACGCTGCCATCGACCGTACTATCGAAGCTCTGAAGAAGAAGGAGAAGGAAGAGCGCGACCGGCAGGCTGAGCAGAACGCGCAGGAACAAATGCAGCGTAACGGGGGCAACGACATGTCGCCTTCCGACATCCTCGGCGGCAAGCGGCCCAACAATTCTTCCAACATGCAGAACGGACAGAATGCGCAGTGGTACTTCTACAACCCTATGGCTGTCAGCCAGGGTAAGGCAGCGTTCCAAAAGCAATGGGGAAAGCGCGAGAATGTCGACAACTGGCAGCGCGTCAATAAGACCGTTGTGGCGTTTGCCAACGAGGAAGCGGAGCTTACTGACGAGCAACGCGACTCCATTGCCCGTCAGGAGGCGGTGGAGGACTCGCTTGCGCAGATTGCCGACAGTGCACAAAACGACCCTCACAAGCGAGAATACTACATGGCGCAGATTCCGTTCACGGAGGAACAGGTGGCGGAGAGCAATAAGATTATAGCCGACGGACTCTACAACTCAGGCGTGATATTCAAGGACAAGCTCAACAATCTGCCGCTTGGAGAGAAGCAGCTCACGCGTCTTGTCGACAACTATCCCGACTTCGAGAAGATGGCTGAGGCTTACTATCATCTGTATCTCCTCTATATGCGGAAGGGGGAGCCAACTGTCGCCAACGGCTACGTCGACCGACTGCGGCACGACTATCCAGAGAGTGAATGGACGACGCTGCTTACCGATCCGCACTTCATAGAGAACGCGCGGCTCGGAGTGCATCTTGAAGATTCGCTCTACGCTTCTACCTACAACGCCTTCAAGGCTGCACGCTATGAGGAGGTGAAGAACAATGTCGCCGTTTCCGCCACTGCATATCCGCTCGGTGCCAACCGTGCCAAGTTTGTCTTCATCGGTGGACTCGGCAAGCTCAACGATGGCGACTACGAGGGATGCCTTGCCGACATGAACACCGTGGTGAGCAAGTACCCGCAGAGTGGCGTTGCGGAGATGGCTGGCATGATTGTGAAGGGTGTGCAGGCTGGAAAACGCTTGCGCGGTGGAAAGTTTGACATAGGCAATATATGGGACAGACGCTCTGTCGTGCTCAGCGACAGCGACTCAACGGCTGTAAAGGAGTTCTCTGCCGACCGCAATGCCAACTTCTCGTTTGTCATTGCCTATCGTCCCGACTCGGTTGACGCCAACCGCCTTCTCTTCGAACTGGCGCGCTACAATTTCACGTCGTTCATGGTGCGCAACTTCGACATTGACATTGAAGACGCCGACGGACTGTGCCGCATGATTGTGAAGGGCTTCCGCAACTATGACGAGGCGTTGCAGTATGCGCGACTGCTGCAAAAGCAGAGAAGCGTGACGCGACTGCTCGGCAAGAGCCGACTGCTCGTCATCAGCGACGCCAACCTGCCGCTTGTGGGCAAGCAGTTCAGCTACGATGACTATGCTGCCTTCTACAACCGACACTTCGCTCCACTCGCCACGTCGGAAGAGCAACTTCTTGACATGCCTGAGGAGGTGACCACGGCTCCAGAACGGCGCGACGACGACAAGCCGAAGGATGACTTCGACGAGGAACGTCCTGCCACGGGCGGCACGGAGACCG
>DLKG01000036.1:9721-19007 GCA_002490315.1 Prevotella sp. UBA7594
GACCACGGGCGGCACGGAGACTGTCATTCCCGACGCTCCTGCACCGACCACGGGCGGCACGGAGACCGTCATTCCCGACGCTCCTGCTCCGACCACGGGCGGCACTGTCATTCCCGACACCCCTGCTCCGACCACCGGCAGCACGGAGACCGTCATTCCCGACATTGACAAGAATAAAGCTCCGTCCGAAAACGACTATGAAGTGAAGCCGGAACCTCAAGTGAAGCCGAAACCTCAAGTGAAGCCGGAGCCTGAAGTGAAGCCAGAACCTGAAGTAAAGCCGCAGCAGAGGCAGAAGTCTTTGGAAGAAGAATTCTACTTTGGCGACGACAACGACGAGCCGTCGACAGGCAACAATTCATCGTCAACAGGCAATAACTCCTCATCCAGCGTCAAGAGCGCACCGTCGTCGGGCAACGACGACCAAGACGCCACTGACGATGAGTATTACGACCTTGACGGGTTTTAAACAATAAGCAACACGTGTATTATGAGTACAGGATATTTGTTGTGGGTAGACGACGAGATAGAACTTCTGCGTGCCCACATTATATTTCTCGAAAAGAAAGGCTATAGCGTCGTGACCGTTAGCAACGGCACCGACGCTATAGAGGAATGTCGCCAGCATAATTTCGACCTCGTGCTGCTCGACGAGATGATGCCCGGCATAACCGGGCTGGAGACGCTGCAGCAGATAAAGGAGATACAGCCGCAGACGCCCGTGGTGATGGTGACGAAGAGCGAGGAGGAGAATATCATGGATCAGGCGATAGGCTCAAAGATAGCCGACTATCTCATAAAGCCTGTCAACCCAAACCAAATTCTCTTGACGCTGAAGAAGAACATCCATCAGAAGCAAATCGTGTCTGAGGTGACACAGACGGGCTATCAGCAGAACTTCCAGAACATCTCGATGCAGATTGACGACTGCCGCACCATCGACGACTGGAAGGATGTCTATCGACGCCTCGTACATTGGGAGCTTGAGCTTAGCTCTGCCGACAGCGGCATGACAGACATGCTGAGTATGCAGAAGGAGGAGGCCGACAACGGATTCGGCAAGTTCATACGCAAGAACTATCTCTCGTGGGTGGCGCCAGGCGCTACGGAACGCCCGATCATGAGCCCCGATATCTTCAAAAGTCGCGTCTTTCCTGCCATCAACAACGGTGAGCACGTATTCCTCATTGTCATCGACAACTTCCGCTACGACCAATGGCGCGTGCTGGCGGATGAGATTGGAGGAATGTTCGACATTACGGACGACATGTACGTGAGTATTCTTCCTACTGCCACGCAGTATGCACGCAACGCCATCTTCTCCGGACTTATGCCGGAACAGATAGAGCGCTTGTTCCCGGAAATGTGGGTGGACGAGGATGAGGACGAGGGGAAGAACCTTAATGAGGAGCCTCTTGTGCGCACGCAGATTGAGCGCTATCGCCGCCACGACACATTCTCCTACCACAAGATTAACGACTCCGTGGCTGCCGACAGACTGCTGCCTAAGCTCAACTCACTGAAGAAGAATAATCTCAACGTCATCGTTGTCAACTTCATTGATATGCTTTCCCACGCCAGAACGGAGTCGAAAATGGTGCGCGAACTCGCCAACAACGAGTCGGCTTACCGCTCCATTACGCTCTCGTGGTTTAGACATTCGGTGATGGCTGACTTGCTGAAAGCTCTCGCACAGATTGACTGCACCGTCATCCTCACTACTGACCACGGCAGCATACGAGCCTCAAAGCCGATAAAGATAGTGGGCGACCGCAACACCAACACCAACCTTCGCTACAAGCTTGGCAAGAATCTCAACTGTCAGTCGAAAGATGTGTTCGTCATAAAGAATCCCCACGAGGCGCAGCTGCCTGCTCCAAACATCAGCACGTCGTACGTGTTCGCCACGGGCAGCACTTTCTTCGCTTATCCCAACAACTACAATTACTATGTGTCCTACTACAAGGATACGTTCCAGCATGGTGGCATATCGCTTGAGGAAATGCTCATACCGCTCATAACGCTGAAGTCAAGAAATATGTAAAAATACTGTTTTTATGGAAATAAAAATCAACTCATTGGCAGACATTAATGATGCTGCCAAGAAATTCATTGAAAACATGGGCGACGGCAAGGTGTTCGCCTTCTATGGCAAGATGGGCGCCGGCAAGACGACGTTCGTGAAGGCCGTATGTGAAGAGCTTGGAGTTGACGACGTTATAACATCGCCGACGTTCGCCATCGTCAACGAGTACACATCGTCGAAGACGGGTGAGTCGATATATCATTTCGACTTCTACCGCATCAAGAAGCTTGAGGAAGTCTACGACATGGGCTACGAGGACTATTTCTACAGTGGCTCGCTGTGTTTCCTGGAGTGGCCCGAACTCATTGAAGACCTGCTTCCTGAGGATGCCACGAAGGTGAGCATCGAGGCTGCCGACGACGGCTCGCGTGTCGTCAGATTTTAGTTGTAGCCGGGCTGACAGGGCTTAATAGCCTTATTGAAGTCGATGCTTCTTACAAGGAAACTTCAGTATTCAAAGAGTTGTTTCCAAAAGTTCGTGGAATATAGTTGTCACGGCTTCTTGATGGCTATACGGTAGTCACAGCCCTCTCGCCAGTTGCTGCATCCGTAAGCCGTTTTGCCCTTTATGATAGTACCCTTGCCACATTTCGGGCATACGGTGCCGATGATGGAGTCGTCGGCAGAGGCTGTTGCAGCGGCTTGTGGCGCGGAGGTCGTTGCCTGTGGGGCGGCAGGTTTCTTGGGGGTGGCTTTCTTTGACGTTGAGGCTTTCTTCGAGGCAGATGCCGTTTTCTTCTTTTTCGCCTTCTTGATGTCCTCATCTGTGGTGGTAGTGACGCGGCGGTTGCTGTTGTCGCGCAGCACGTCGTAGACAATCTCCGTCACCTGCTGCTTCAGTCCGTTGATGAAATCGGCGGCGTCGTATTTGCGATGTTCAATGTCGCGCAGTTTCTTCTCCCAGATACCCGTCAACTCGCAGCTCTTTAGCAGTTCCTCGTGAATGATGTCAATCAGTTCGATGCCCGTGGCAGTAGCGACGAGATTCTTTCGTTCGCGCCTGATGTAGTGGCGTTTAAAGAGAGTCTCGATGATGCCGGCGCGCGACGACGGACGTCCGATGCCGTTCTCCTTTAGGGCGGCGCGCAGCGTGTCGTCGTCGACGAACTTGCCTGCGGTCTCCATGGCGCGGAGAAGTGTCGCCTCCGTGTAGTACTTCGGTGGCGTTGTCCATTTTTCCGTGAGCGTCGGCTTGTGTGGACCGCTCTCTCCCTTGACGAATGACGGCAGCGTGCGCTCTTCGTCGCCGCGCTTCTCTTCGTCGTCGGAGGCTGTTGTGGCGGTTGTCTGCTGTTGGGTGTAGATGGCGCGCCAGCCAGGAGAGAGAATCTCTTTGCCGCTCACCTTGAACTCCACGTCCTCCACCTTGCCCATGACGGTCGTCGTGGAGAATTTGCAGTCGGGATAGAACACGGCGATGAATCTTCTTGCGATGAGGTCGTAGACGTTGCGCTCCATGTCGGTGAGTGCCGATGCGGGCACGCCGGTAGGGATGATGGCGTGGTGGTCGGTGACTTTCGAAGTGTCGAAGACGCGCTTCGACTTGGGGAGCTTCTTTCCGGTAAGAGGCTGTACGAGTTGTTCGTAGCCGCGCATACCCGTGAGGATGGAGGCACACTTGGGATATATATCGTCGCTGAGATACTGTGTGTCCACACGCGGATAGGTTGTCAGCTTACGCTCGTAGAGGGTCTGTATGAGATTGAGTGTCGTCTCGGCGCTGTAGGAGAACTTGCGGTTGCACTCCACCTGCAGCGACGTAAGGTCGAAGAGTCGGGGCGGAGCCTCCGAACCGTTCTTCTTCTCCACGGCAGTCACCTCAAACGGCTTGTCGGCGATAGTGGCAAAAGCCTGCTCACCCTCCTCTTTGGTCGTGAACTTGCCCTTGGTGGCTGTGAAGAGAGTGTCGCGATAGATAGTGGACAGCACCCAATAGGGTTCAGGCTCAAAGTTATCAATCTCCTTCTGCCGGTTGACGATGAGGGCGAGGGTAGGGGTCTGCACACGTCCGATGGACAACACCTGACGGTTTTGTCCGTACTTCAGCGTGTAGAGACGTGTGGCGTTCATGCCAAGTAGCCAGTCGCCGATGGCACGGCTGAGTCCAGCCACATAAAGCGGTTGGTACTCGCTCTGGTCCTTGAGCGAACTGAAGCCCTCGCGTATAGCCTCGTCGGTCATCGACGAAATCCACAGACGCTTCACGGGGCACTTCGCCTGCGCCTTCTGCATCACCCATCTCTGTATCAGCTCACCCTCCTGTCCGGCGTCGCCGCAGTTGACAATGCCGTCGGCGGCTTGCATGAGTCGCTCTATTACAGCAAACTGCCGCTTGATGCCGTCGTCGTTGATGAGCTTGATGCCGAAACGCGGCGGAATCATCGGAAGGGCGGCGAGGCTCCAGTGCTTCCACTGTTCAGTGTAGTCGTTGGGTTCCTTGAGGGTACACAGGTGGCCGAACGTCCACGTCACCTGGTAGCCGTTGCCCTCCATATATCCGTTGTGTTGCGTCGTTGCGCCCAGGATGCGGGCGATGTCTTTGGCGACGCTTGGTTTCTCGGCAATACAGACAATCATCGTTGTTTCTTTTTTTCTTGTTTTTGGAATTGGAAGTACAAAGTTACTCATTTTTTTGCTCTTCTTCTCAAAAGTTTTTATTCAAGTTTCTGATTTAACATAATTGGCTGCACTCGGCTTGCTGTGTCTTTTCTTCTCGCCGTAACGCAACTGAAAGTTGATGAGAGTGAGGAAGACACCCTAATTACAGCTTACCCGTAGCGGAGATGAGGAAATTATTCATTTGAAATGTTGAATGAACTTTTTCTTCAAAATGTTTGTATATGTATCGGAAGTTGTGTATTTTTGCAATCGTTAATAACGAATGTACGACGTTTTGTATTGAAATATAATAAAAACCAAACATAAAAATTGCTTATGAAGAACCGCTACTTAGCAACACTCCTCGCAGCCTTCGCCTTTACGGCAGCCTACGCTGAGGACGCCCCTACAATGATTACCGAGATGCCAAAAGGTAAAGTCGTCAATCTTTATCGCAGCACGACAGGCTTTGAGGCCTTTTACGGCAACGCCATGGCAAGCAGCAGTACGGGCGACTGGCAGCGCATGGTGTTCGGCGACGACGGAGCTGTATACCTCGAGAACCCCATCAACTCCTTCTATTCACAGACGTGGATAAAGGGCAACGTCACAAAGAATGACACCATCGCCTTTGAGTTTCCACAGTGTATCTATTCGGAAGAGTATAAGGGAAAGGTGAGTTACGGCTACGCCAAGCTCATGCGCCTCACGACAGAAGGTAACAAGAAGACGTACGCTGTCGACCCCGACACGCAGACGCTCAAGTTCGTATGGCGTGACAACAAGCTCGTGAAAGTCAGCGAAGACATCGTCGGCATGTGTCTTGAGTCGGACGGATGGACAGGTTACGGCGAAGACTTCTACGAGGCTTATGCCCTTGATGACAACACTCTCTGCCCTCCGGCATCGGCGCAGGTGAAGGACGGACTCATGCTCTACATGGATCTCGACGGCAACTCCCTGCAATATCCCGTAAAGTACTGCCTCGACGGCAACACAGCATGGCTCGGCAACCTTACGGCAAACATGAAAGACCATTGGATAAAGGGAGAGTTTAAGGACAACACAGCCACCTTCCCAGCCTCCTCTTATCTCGGACTCGACACAATTACACGCTCCTACATCTACGTATCATCAGTAGATTCCAAGAAGGCGGAAAACAATGTCGGCACCGACTACGACAGCGTCTTTGTCGTCAACGACCCCATTGTCTTCACCTACAAGACCAATGACAAGACTCTATCCTCGCGTGGAGCCATGGCTGTACACAAGAGCAGCGACGACCTCCGCTCCACCAACATCTTCGACTTCTACAAGTATGGCTACGTGCAGCCTTGGGTTTCGGAGGAGGCAGCTCCCATGCCGCCGATTCCAACCGGCTATATGCCATGGGATCCGTCATACGCTTATGCAGGCGTAGAATTTAAGCTCAGCTATTATTCCGTCAACGGCAACTATCTCGATCCTGCCTATCTCTTCTATAATATATATATTGACGGCGAGCGCTTGACCTTCACTCCTGACGAGTACACTTTTGTTTCGCAAGACATGACCGATGTCCCGTTCTCCTACAAGGATCAGTATGACTTCTACGAGCTCGACGAGAACAACCGCCGTGTTTACTTCTATCATGAACCGAAGGAGAAAATCGGCATTGAGTCGCTCTACATCAAGGGTGACAAGCGTCTCTCGTCAGGCATTACGGAGTACACAATCCCTAACGAAACAGGCATCGACTCCAATGTCATGAACGAGAAGAGCATCGAGAGTGTGGCATACTACGACCTCTCTGGCCGCCGCGTAAGTCGTCCGACAAAGGGCATCTACGTGCGCACAATCACTTTAGCAGACGGCTCTAAGGAGTCGAAGAAAATTGTGAAGTAAGTTTTTTGCGAAATCTAACAATAAAGGTGAAATTTAACATAATTGGCTGAAAGCCCAATAAGCTCATAGCCCAGGGCATCGCCCTGGGCTATGAGCTTATTGGGCTTTATTGCTAAGGCAAGCGACCAGGAAAGCATGAGCGTTGCCATCAAATTTTGAGATGGATGCTCTCCGAGCCATTTTGTTTCCTTTATTGGGTGTGCTTTACTGTTCAGCGGCTCGGAATGTAAATGAATGTTACGCCGCAAGCTTCTGTGCTGAAAGTATAAAAGACGCTAAATATTAGAATTTGCCGGCTTTTTTCCCCGTCAGACTTTGACATTATAAATTAAATGATTAACTTTGCAATGCTATTTAAAAAGCTTTAGTAAGGGCATTGCGGGATGTATTTCGCAAAGGCTCTTGCCAAGGTTAAAAAAAAATGTACCAATGCTGCCAAAGGGGCGGCAAATCGAATCTGAAAAGAAACCGATTTTCAACTAACTTATGACTGCTTATTTAGTTACAACTACTACAACGATCAAAAAAAGTGTGCTCCGACGTGACGTCGGAGCACACTTTACAAAACAAGTTGGTTAATGTACAAAATAAGCTCGAAACTGAAAACTTAAAGATTAATCATAAAACCCGAAACATGAAGAAATTACTGTTCACAGTTTTGTTTATTCTGGCATTGGTTCCGGCAGCTGCAAGTGCCGCAGACATCGCCGACTACAAGGTCGTTCCTCTGCCGAGCTCCATCCAGAACGTCAAGGGTGAGCCATTCTCCCTGACAGCATCAACGCGCATCGTCTACACAGCCGGTGACGCCGACATGCAGCGCAACGCAGAATTCCTTGCCGAGTACATCGCCGAGACCACCGGCATTAAATTGGCTGTTGACACGAAGCCCGGCAAGAACGACATTCGTCTCACGCTCGACCGCAAGCAGAACGGTGACGAGGCTTACACGCTTACCGTCGGCAAGAAAGGCGTGCAGATTGCAGGTCGCACACCGCGCGGCGTGTTCTACGGCATACAGACACTGCGCAAGTCGTTGCCCGTAGTGCGCACGGAGGCTGTGGAACTTCCCGCCGTGAAAATCGCCGACTCTCCACGCTTTGGCTATCGCGGCATGATGCTCGACTGCTCACGCCACTTCTTCTCGATCGACTTCGTGAAGAAATTCATCGATATGCTCGCCCTGCACAACATGAACATCATGCACTGGCATCTCACCGACGACCAGGGTTGGCGCATCGAGATAAAGAAATACCCGCGCCTTGTCTCCGTTGGTTCCAAGCGCACGGGCACCGTTGTCGGCCATAACTCCATGGTGGACGACAGCACAGAATACAGTGGCTACTACACGCAGGAGCAGGCACGGGAAATCGTTGAGTACGCTCGTCAGCGCTACATCACCGTCATCCCAGAGGTGGACATGCCCGGCCACATGAAGGCTGCGCTTACTGCTTATCCGGAACTTGGCTGTACGGGAGGGCCCTATGAGGTGGGCCATCGTTGGGGTATCTACCTCGATGTGCTCTGTCTCGGCAACGAGAAAGTGTACCAGTTCTGCCAGGACGTGCTTGGCGAGCTGATGGACATCTTCCCTTCACAGTATATACACATTGGCGGCGACGAAACTCCGACAAAGCGTTGGGAAGCTTGTCCGAAATGCCAGAAGGTTATGGCGGAGCATGGGCTTAACGCCAAGAACATGCAGGGCTACTTCACCAACCGCATCGAGAAATTCGTCAACAGCCGTAACCACCGCATCATCGGATGGGACGAGATTCTCGAAGGTGACATCAACGAGAGCGCAACCATCATGAGTTGGCGCGGAACAGAGAACGGAGAGAAGGCTTCCGAGAAAGGACATGACGTTATCATGTCGCCCACATCCCACTGCTACTTCGACTTCCAGCAGACCGACAAGGAGATGAAGTACGAGCCGTCGCTCTGCAACAACTTCATCACAGTGGAGAAGGTGTACAGCTTCGAGCCCTGCCCCGACAACCTCTCCGACGCTGCCAAGAAGCACATGCTCGGCGTGCAGGCCAACGTGTGGACGGAATACATCACTTGTCCCAACACTCTTGAGTACTACATCATGCCACGTATGGCAGCTCTTTCCGAAGTGCAGTGGACATCGGGCAAGAAGGATTTCGACGCCTTCAAGACTCGCCTCACCCGCTTCACCAACATCTACGATCTCTACCATTGGACCTACGCCAAGCATCTTTGGCCGGAAAAGATGATAAGTCCGTGGATTGACAACTAATAAACAAACAGAAAAAATTTTTTTAATAAGCATACTATTATGAGATTAATCATTGAAAAGGATTATGATCAGCTGTCTAAATGGGCTGCTGAGCATGTGATTGAACGTATCAACAAGTTTAACCCCACACCCGACCACAAGTTCGTGCTGGGTCTGCCAACAGGCTCTTCTCCTATCGGCATGTATCGTGCATTGGCTGAGGCTTGCAAGGAAGGACGTGTTTCGTTCAAGAATGTCCTCACGTTCAATATGGACGAGTATGTAGGTCTGCCCGAGTCGCATCCGGAGAGCTACCACTCATTCATGGCAAAGAACTTCTTCGACCACATTGACTGCCCGAAGGAGAACATACATATCCTCAATGGCAACGCCGAGGATCTTGAGGCAGAATGTGCTCACTACGAGCAGATGATTGAGGAAGCTGGTGGCATCGATCTCTTCATCGGCGGTATCGG
>DLKG01000036.1:19046-26386 GCA_002490315.1 Prevotella sp. UBA7594
CATCGGTCCTGACGGTCACATCGCCTTCAACGAGCCAGGTTCTTCCCTCACTTCACGCACACGCCAGAAGACCCTTACTACAGACACCATCGTTGCCAACTCACGCTTCTTTGACAACGATGTCAACAAGGTGCCGACAACCGCTCTCACCGTAGGCGTAGGTACTGTGATGGCTGCACGCGAGGTGATGATTCTCGTCAACGGCCACAACAAGACACGCGCCCTGCAGGCTGCTGTAGAGGGTCCGGTAACTCAGATGTGGACAATCTCTGTACTCCAGCTCCACCAGCACGGCATCATTGTTGCCGACGAGGCTGCAACCGACGACCTGAAGGTAAGCACATATCGCTACTTCAAGGACATCGAGAAGAACAATTTGTAATTACAAAGAAACTGTATGCACAAAGCATTGACTATAAAGAAAATCTCGGCAGCTCCCGTAGGAGCTGCTGAGATTTGTCGTTTATTGGACGAGGCAGGGGTTGGTTTCATTACTGTTGACAACCACTGTTGGGCAAACGACTTCCCATATAAACCACAGATGGAGGTGCGCATGGCGCACAACGGCAAACAGCTTCTCATCAACTACCGTGTAACGGAGGAATGTGTGCGTGCCGTGGCTCCCCACGACAATGGCAACGTTTGGGAGGATTCGTGCTGCGAGCTCTTCCTTTCGCCCGTAGCTGACGGCACTTACTACAACATGGAATGTAATGCTGCCGGCACTCTGCTCATTGGCTTCGGACCTCAGCGTGAGGGTAGGGAGCGTGCCCAACAGGCTGTGCTCGACAAGGTAGACCGCTGGTCGTCGCTTGGCAGAAAGCCGTTCGATGATATGCCGGGTGAGCGCACTTGGCAGCTGTGTCTTGCCGTGCCGACAGACGCCTTCTTCCACCATAGTCTACAGTCGTTCGATGCACTGAAGGTGAAGGGTAATGTTTACAAATGTGGCGACAAACTGCCTCACCCCCATTTCCTTTCCCTCTTCCCCATCGATCTTCCCAAACCCGACTTTCATCGTCCCGACTTCTTCGGCAATGTAGAGTTTGAATAAACATCAATCTCCCATAGATGCAGTGGATTAGCGCATGTTAGCGTCAAACGTTTGTGATAATCCTCTGCTTCTATGGGAGATTTTTTATTTCCGTTCCGATATTACATTCAATGTCATTTTTATGCAGACAAAGAACAATACATTCGTTCCCGATCCTTGCCAGACGGAGGTGATTGAGGCTGAGGGAGGTTTTCATCTTGTTCTTGCCCCTCCAGGATGCGGTAAGACGCAGATTCTCACAGAGCGCATACGCCATGCTCACGACAAACAGAGTGTGGCATATGGCGACATGCTTTGCCTTACGTTCACCAACCGTGCGGCGCGCGGCATGGCGGAGCGTATTTCGGAAAGTATCGCTGACAGCAGCGTGAGTGATGTCTTTGTGGGCAATGTCCATCGTTTCTGCTCCAAATTCCTTTATTCCAACGGCATCATATCCGCCGAGTCAAGTGTCATCGACGAGGATGACGCTGTCTCCATTCTCGCCCGCTACATCGGCGACGACGAGTACAAGGTGCAGGCCGACTACAACCTTCGGCGCTCCTATAGCGACGTTTTCAATCTTGAGTCTCTCATGCATCAGATTGCTCAGGGTTATCCAAGAGAACTGCGTATTCATCCCGAATGCCTCTCCAAGGATGACATCACTGCCATGGATAAACTGTGTCGCTTGCAAAACCGCGTGTTTGACGCCGCGGCGATGATTGACATCTACGAGCACTCAGACACGTGGCGCGACCTCCTCATTTCTGACACCTGTGATTATGGCGACCGCCAAACTGCGCTTCGTATGCTGCAAAAAATAGGGCTTGCATGGCAGTATCATCAGTATAAGCTCTCCAATCGTCTCCTCGATTTCCATGACTTGCTACTCCTCACCTACGACGCGCTTGCCGCCGATGCCGGTCAGAAGCAGTACAAGCGCTACACATGGGTGCAGGTGGACGAGGTGCAAGATCTCAACCAACTCCAGATGGCTATCATCAAGCTCCTTACGGCGCGACCATTCCTCACCGTCATGTTTCTTGGCGACGAGCAACAGGCCATATTCTCTTTCATGGGCGCCAAGCTCGACACTCTATCTGCGCTGAAGGAGAAACCCCAGTGCCAGCTCCATCATCTCTCCGTCAACCACCGCTCACCAAAGTATCTGCTCAACATCTTCAATACTTATGCTGCCGACTTGCTCCACATCGATCCTTCCCTTCTGCCCGAAGCTGGTAAGAACGACGGGGAGAGAACCATCGGCAACGAACTGCAGATACTGTGCAGCGAGACCTACGAGCAGGAAGTGCGCGACTGTGTGCAGTTCACCGATATGCTACGCCACTCGTTTCCTGATTCCACAACCGCCATTGTTGTCAACGCCAACCATGACGCGGAGGTCATCAGCAGCGAACTTGCGCGGCGCGACATTGGACATTTCAAGGTGTCGGGCACCGACCTCTTTTCTTCTCCCGACATGAAACTCCTACTGGCTCATCTCAGCGTGCTCGGCAACGAGTTCAACTTCATGGCTTGGGCACGGCTGATGAAGGGTGTCGGAGGCTACGAGAGCAATGCTGCAGCACGCAACTTCGTGCGACAGCTCTTCAATCATGCCATCCTTCCCTCCGACCTCCTGCACTTTGAGGGGTCCTCTTATCTGCAACATTTCGCCGACTGCTACGAGAATGAGACGCTTGTCGTGTTCGACACGGAAACCACCGGACTGAACGTTTTCGAGGACGACATTCTGCAGATTGCTGCCGTGAAGATGAGAAAGGGAGAAGTGGTGGAGGGCTCAAACTTCACGGTCTACATTGAGTCCGACCGCAAGATACCAGAGATGCTCGGCGACATCGTGAACCCGATAATAGAAGAACGCAAGAAGCATCGGCTGCTTGCGCACGAAGAGGCGTTGCGCTTATTTATGAACTATGCGGAAGGTTGCGTGCTGCTTGGACACAACGCCGATTATGATTACCACATCCTCGACTTCAACCTGCGCCGTTACGCTCCAGAAATCGTGCTGAAGTCGAATCATGCCAGCTATCTCGACTCGTTGCGCCTCGTGCGCTTGCTCCATCCCGAACTGAAGGAACACAAACTAAAATACCTTCTTGCCGTGCTCGGACTTGAGGGTTGCAATTCTCATCTTGCCGATGATGACGTTGACGCCACGCGCAGTGTGGTCAACCATTGTTATGCTTTGGCAGTGGAAAAGCTTGATGAGCAGAGAAAGTTCTTGTCCGACAGCCGTGTCAGAATGCGTGCCCAAGTGCTTCGCCGCAACTATGGCGAGTATTACGTCGGAGGTCTGGCTCACCTCTACGATCGTGGACTGGCACCAAATGCTGAACATCCTGCCTTGGTGGAAGAAATAACGGGCTTCTATGAACACTTGCTTGCGGAAGGAATGGTGATGAAGATAGAAGGCTTGCGCTTTGTCACGACGTTCCTGACGCACGACATTATCGACGCCACGCATGAGCCTTCCTTATACGAGCAACTGTGCAATCATTCAATGGAGATATGCACGCTGAAGGAAGCCGACCTATGCGGCAGTGGCAGCATCGACGAGCGGGTGTTCGTGACGACAATTCATAAGGCAAAGGGATTGGAGTTTGACAACGTGATAGTGTTTGATGCCGTGGACGGGCGCATTCCCAATTTCTATAGTCGCAACAGCCCGAAGCAGCTTGCCGAGGACGCTCGCAAGTTCTACGTGGCGTTGTCGAGGGCAAAGCGCAGGCTTTACGTGTCGCAGTGCATACGCCGCTACGATTATCACAACATGCCACACGACGTGCACCTGACGCCTTTCATGAAGCCTATAGCAAAGTTCTTTAAAATGGAAATGTTCTGTGAGGAAGAGAATATGAAAGAGGATGGAAAAGGATAGGGGTAAGAAAGAGTTTATTATTTAATACTGAAGTTTCGGATTTAAGAAAAACGGGCTGCGCTCGGCTTGCCGCTTGCTTTAGCAAGAAAGCCCAATAGCGCATAGCCCAGGGCGTCGCCCTGGGTTGAATGAAGGTATCGTTTTACACCCTGAAAGGGCAAAAGCCTATTCCCAATTCTCTCTATGCTTTTGCCCTTTCAGGGCGTTTTGCTTCGAAATCGTTGTAGAGGGTGTGTCAAAAGGCAATTTTGCAACTTTATCCGTGGCGGAGGTCTCCGCTACGGACAATCACTATTTGCGAGTTTTGACACACCCTTCGGTTATTCTATCACTAACTCCACGGGGCAATGGTCGCTGCCGTACACTTCCGTGTGGATGGAAGCAGAGACGATGCGGCTGCGGAGACGCTCAGAAGTAATGAAATAATCAATGCGCCAACCTGCGTTCTTCTCGCGGGCGTGGAAACGGTAAGACCACCACGAATAAGTGGGGTCATCGGGATGGAGCGAGCGGAATGTGTCGATGAAGCCATTGCTTAGGAAAGCGGTCATCTTTGCACGTTCCTCGTCGGTGAAGCCGGCGTTCTTGCGGTTGGTCTTGGGATTTTTAAGGTCGATCTCTTCATGCGCCACGTTGAGGTCGCCGCAGACAATCACGGGCTTCTTGGCGTCAAGCTGCTTGATGTAGTTGAGGAAGTCGTCTTCCCAAGTCATGCGGTAGTCGAGACGTCGCAGTCCGTCCTGCGAGTTGGGAGTGTAGCAAGTGACGAGATAGAAGTCGTCCATCTCGAGTGTGATAACACGCCCTTCATGGTCGTGTTCATCAATGCCGATGCCATAGCTGACGGACAATGGTTTCAGCCGTGTGTAGATGGCTGTGCCGGAATATCCTTTCTTGTCGGCATAGTTCCAGAACGACTCGTAGCCGTCAAACTGCAAGTTGAGTTGTCCTGCCTGCATCTTCGTTTCTTGCAGGCAGAAGAAATCGGCGTCAAGTGAGCGGAAAGACTCCTCGAAGCCTTTCTGCACACATGCCCGCAAGCCGTTTACATTCCAGGAAATGAATTTCATGTTGTGCGGTTATGGATAGTTTTATTTATTCTGGCAATTCATGCGGATGGAGCGGAAGTATTTCTCGCTGATATAGCTGCCGGCTAAGTTATTCTCTGTCTTCGGGTCGATAGCTATGCCGTAGAGAGACATGAGGAACTGGAACTGCATGCTTGTCGTTGTCCATGTGCCACCGTATTGATTGTCAAATATGAAGTAGACAGTATGGTTTGCGCCCTCATAGTTGATGGTCTGCTTGATGTAGTAGGGCATCACGAAGAACTGCACATAGTCATTGGTAATCCAGCTCTTTGTCGGAATATAGTAGTAAGCCTTGAGGTTCACTGTAGTGTTGAGCTGGCTTATGGCGTTGCGCAATGCTCGCATTGTGGTAGCTTCAGTGCTATTGTCGTTGTCGGAAACATTGATGGCAGAGTCGAGCTTGTTCACGGGGAAGGCATTGAGCGTGAGCGTGGAGTCGGCGTAAACGCGCCAAGTAGCGTTCTCCAGCGAGTCGTACTTCACATACTGGATGTTGTAGCTATTCGCCTGGGGATAATAGAAACGCACGATTTTGCCGTACGTGCCGCTCATCATTTTTTGATAGCTCTGTTGTTCGGTAGTGTCGAGACCTTTGAAGTCGTCGTTGCTGTTGAGGCATGAAGAGAGAGAGAAGGCTGTCATGGCGAGCATGGCGATAGCCAATAAGTAATGTCTTGGATTTTTCATTTTTCTTCTTTTGTTTATTGTTTTATATATACAATGCGCCGCAGTCGGTTTCATTGCATGGAGGTGTCATTCTTTTTTTTAGAATTTATGCGAGTCGGAGTTTATGAGGTTCATAAACTCTTGGCGTGTCTTTGCCTGTTCGAAGGCTCCGGAGAAATCGCTTGTCATAGTTATTGAGCTCTGCTTCTCCACGCCGCGCATCTGCATACACATGTGCTTTGCCTCTATCACGACCATCACACCGAGTGGATGGAGCGTGTCCTCGATACATTCACGTATTTGCTGAGTGAGTCGTTCCTGCACCTGTAGGCGATGGGAGAAGATGTCTACTACTCGTGCAATCTTGCTCAGTCCGGTTATATAGCCGTTGGGTATGTATGCCACGTGTGCCTTGCCGTAGAAAGGCAGCATGTGATGCTCGCAGAGAGAGAAGACGTCGATGTCCTTCACGAGCACCATCTGCTTGTAGTCTTCCTTAAAGAGAGCATCGGTCAGCACCTTGTGTGGGTCTTGTGTGTAGCCGCGGGTGAGCACCTGCATGGCCTTTGCCACGCGCATCGGGGTCTTCTGAAGACCTTCGCGACCGACGTCCTCGCCAAGGAGTGATATTATGCTCTTGTAATGAGCCGCGAGGTCGTCGAGCCCTTCGCGGTATTCGGGATCTAAGTTCATTATTCTTGAGTTTTAAGTTTTGATTTCTTTTGAGTCTGTTTATGCGTCAAGACGCGTCAATATGCCACTGTAATCTTTCCGCTTACAATGCAAGCCTGTTTGTAGCCCATTTTCTTCACTTGCGTTAGAATAGCGTTGGCCTCTTCGTATGTGCGGTAGTTGCCCATGCGGCAAATCCATCTTGGCGAATAGAAGTGTACGTATACGGGCTGGCTTGGGAAGGCAGCTTTCACTGAGTTGCCTGCCTGCTGTGCCTTTATCTTGTCGTTGCGCGAGTTGCCGCCTGCGAACACCTGCACGCGATAGCCGTTGACTTTGTACGACCGTCTCATCACTTTCTTGCGTGTGTCGACCGTCGGAATCTCAAGGTCTTCGTCGTTGTCGCCGGAAGTGCTCTCGTGGCGAGGCGTAGATTCTTTGGCGTGCTGATGCTGACTTTCCTTTGGATGCTGCGGAGTTTCCTTCTGATGCTGCGGAGTCTCCTTTGGATGCTGCGGAGTCTCTTTTGGATGCTGGCTTTCCTTTTGGTGCTGCTGGTTGTTGTCTTTGGTGCGCGTTGAGTCCTTGGAGTGTTGTGGCGTTGTCGGCTTAGGCTTGTCAGCCGCTTCATGGGGTCGTGCGCTGACATTGGTGGTGTTCACCAGTTTGTCGATTTCGTCGCTCTGTGTCACGGCCACGCTTCCCATTCCTTGCTTCTTTTCCTGCAAGTGCTGGGTGTAGCTTTGAGCCATGGCTGTGGTTGTGATGCAGATAGCTAAACTGAATAAGATGAAAAGACGTTTCATGATGTTTGCGTTAAATCCGAAAAGCGGTAATTAAGAAAGCTTTATTGTCCGGGAACGGCATTGTAGTAGAAAAACAGAAAACCAGTGAAACGGCGCTTTCATCGCGCCGTTCCACTGTTTTCTTGTTTTTGTTGGAGAGTTTATTACTTCTTCCAAGCGTCGATGAT
>DLKG01000035.1:0-19096 GCA_002490315.1 Prevotella sp. UBA7594
ACTTGCTTGTTGAATTCACGCGTCCGAAGAACGACACGAGGAAGTTCTCGTACTTGTCCACCTCAGGAGAATCCTTGAACACCTGTCCGGCAAGCTCGTTGGAAGAGGGATAGTACTGCTTCCAGGAGTTGTCATAGCGGAAGAAGAAGTGCTGGTACTCGTAGCCCGCCATGATGTCGAAGTGGTTGTTCTTGTTGAAGTCCTTATAGTACTGCGCGTAAGCGGAGAGCAGGAGGTTGCGCTTGAGGTTCATGTTGTCGGTGATGCCGCCGTAGTAGAGGTTGGTAGGATAGCTCGTCGGCTGGTTCTCCTCGATGGTACCCTTGGCGATTTCGGCGCCGAGAGTGGCATGGAGGCGGAGGTCTTCAAAGCCGTGTACCTTGTAGTCGATGTCGGCAGATCCGATGAACGAGCGCACCTTCTCCACGTTGCCGCCAAGCTCAAGCAGAGCGAGCGGGTTGGAAGGAGCGTCCTTGAAGCGCGTGAAGGGCCACTGTGCGTCGTTGTAGCCGCTGGCTGATGTCAGCCAGTTGTAGTAGCCGCCGAAGTTGCTGAGCGTCTTCTGAGCGTCGTTGCCGAGGAGCTCTTTGTCACGCTGCGACGTGAAATTGTGCGGATCCTGCGTCGGGTCGTAGCTGATGGCTGCGCCGATGGCACTCGTGTCGGCCTTCTTCGCCTTGGAGAACATGCCCTTGGCGTTGAGGTTGAGGTTGAGGTGGTTGTTGAGCAGCGACGGACTGAGATTGACGGCAGCCGTGTAGCGGTTGTAGTCGGAGTTCTTGAGGATACCCTGCTGTGAGGTGTAGCCGAGAGAAACGCGGTAAGGGAGAAGATCCTTCACGGAGCCGCTGACCGTGATGTTGTGGTCGTGGCTGACGGCTGTGCGGTAGATGAGATCCTGCCAGTCGGTGTTGGCTGTGCCGAGTGCCTTCACGGCGTCGTCGTTCTCATTGAAGAGGCTCTTGATGTAGGCGCGGTATTGGTCGCCGTCCATCATGTCGTAGGTCTTCTTCTTCTGTGAAACCGATACTGATCCAGCGTAGCTTACAGTCGGCTTCTGACCCTTATGACCCTTCTTCGTAGTGATGATGATGACACCGTTGGAGCCGCGCGAACCGTAGATGGCTGTTGCCGATGCATCCTTGAGGACGTTGAACGACTCGATGTCTTGCGGGTTGATGGTGGAGAGCACGTTTGAGCCGGTGTTGCCCACCTTGTTGTTGTCCATTGGCACACCGTCGATGACGATTAACGGGTCGTTGCTTGCTGAAAGCGACGAACCGCCACGGATACGTATCTGCGTGCCGACGCCAGGCTCACCAGAGTTCGACGTCACATTCACACCAGCCACCTTGCCGGCAATCATGTCCTGTGCGTTCACGACGAGACCCTTGTTCTTCGTGTCGGGCTTGAGGGCTGTCACCGAACCAGTGAGGTCGGATTTCTTCACGGCACCGTAGCCGATGACCACCACCTCGTTGAGCGTTGAAGAAGTGTTCTTCAATTTGATTGAAAGGTTCTGTCCGGCCTGCACCTTGACGGGTTCGTAGCCGATGTACGTAACCTCGATGGTCGACTTCTTGTCGGCGTTGATTTGGAAATTGCCGTCGATGTCTGTCACGGCGCCGATCTGGCCGCCTACGACCTTGACGGAAGCACCGATAACCGGCTCGCCGGTCTCGTCTACTACGTTACCTTTCACTACAACTTGCTGCGCGAAGGTACTTGCCGACAGTAACAAACCTGCTGAGAGCGTGGCTGTTCTGATGGCGTTTGGGAATTTAACCTGCTTCATCATGTAGCTTTTAATAAATTGTTTTTATTTTTTTAATTATTAGTTTCTCTAATTCTCGGTAATACGGCACTTTGCAATCGCCGTAATTCATTTAATTTGCGCGTATGCCGCACTGTTAGGTTTTCGTTGCAAAATTATGATTTAAATCAATTCGTTGTTCTTTTTTAACTGTATTTTCTTATACGTTATATGCGCAAACGTTTTCACGCAATGACATAAATCAGTGGGGCACATTTATGCCTTATATAAAATAATGTGAGTAACTTTGCAATAATTATAATAATAACACACCAAATCACTAATCGCCAAAAACAATGTCTGAACTACAACCCACAACGATGAAGGACATCGCCGAGCATTTCGGCGTGTCGATAGCCACCGTGTCGCGTGCCCTCAACGGCAGCATGCGGGTCAGTGAAGAGAAGCGCCGCATGATATGCGACTACGCCCGCTCGCATAATTTCTACCCCAACGACATCGCCAAGTCGCTGCGCAACATCCACCGCCAGTCGATAAAGGTGATTGGCGTCATCGTACCAGAGTTCACCCATTACTACTTCTCCACTATCCTCAACGGCATCGAGGACGCCGCCTCGCGACGCGGCTATCGCATCATCGCCACCACGTCGCGCGAGAAGCAGGAGCGCGAGGAGCAGCTGTGCCAGATGTTCGAAGCCCACCAGGTGTGTGGCGTCATTGTCTCACAGGCGAAGGATACCACCGACTACACCCACTTCCAGTCGCTCATCGACCGCGGCATTCCGCTCGTCTTCTACGACCGCATCTGCACGGGCGTCAACGCGAGCCTGGTGGTCGTCGACGACTACCAGGGGGCGTTCGCAGCCGTCTCCTATCTCATCAGCACGGGTTGCCGCCGCATCGCCTACTACGGCATGGCTGGGCGCACCGTCCTCGGTCAGAACCGCTACAACGGCTACCGCGACGCGCTCCTCAAGGCGGGCATACAGCCCGACGACTCCCTCGCCTTCATCTGCGACAACCGCGAGGAGGCGGAGCGCATCACGCCCGACGTTCTCAGAATGAGCACCCCGCCCGACGCCTTCTTCTGCGTCAACGACGACACAGCCATCGGCGTCATGTACACAGCCAAGCACATGGGCTTCCGCGTGCCCGACGACATCTCCGTCTGCGGCTTCACCAACGGTGAACGTGCCATCGCCTGCGACCCGCAGCTCACAACCGTTGAACAGCGTGGGGCGAAAGTGGGCGAAGAGGCTGCCAACATCCTCATCGACAAGGTTGAAGGACTCGTGCCGAAAGACAAGATAGAAAAACGCGTCGTCAGAACAAGACTCGTCGTGAGGGGAAGCACGGTTAATGTTTAAAGCTTAGAATATCAAATAAAAAAACCAAATAACAATGAAACCAAAACCAAACCTTAGTTTCTGGAAACTGTGGAATCTCAGTTTCGGATTTTTCGGCGTGCAGATAGCCTATGCTCTCCAAAGCGCCAACATCTCACGCATCTTCGCCACACTCGGCGCCGACCCCCACTCGCTGAGCTACTTCTGGATACTGCCCCCTCTGATGGGCATCCTCGTGCAGCCCATCATCGGCACCCTCAGCGACCGCACATGGACGCGCTTCGGACGCCGCATACCCTATCTCTTCGTCGGTGCGGCGGTAGCCGTAGCCGTGATGTGCCTTCTGCCCAACGCCGGGTCGTTCGGCATGGCTGTGGGCGCGGCGATGGTGTTCGGCCTCATCTCGCTGATGTTCCTCGACACGAGCATCAACATGGCGATGCAACCCTTCAAGATGCTCGTCGGCGACATGGTCAACGAGAAGCAGAAGTCGCTCGCCTACTCCATACAGTCTTTCCTCTGCAACTCCGGCTCCGTCGTCGGCTATCTCTTCCCCTATCTCTTCACGGCTGTCGGCATAGCCAACGAGGCGCAGAAGGGCGTCATCCCCGACAGCGTCATCTATTCCTTCTACATCGGCGCTGCCATTCTCATCCTATGCGTCATCTACACCACACTGAAAGTGAAGGAATGGCCGCCTGAGGAATACGCCGAGTACAACGAGGCGAACAGGGAAGAGGCTGAGGAACATGCGTCGTGGATGACGCTCCTGAAGAACGCCCCGTCGATGTTCTGGAAGGTGGGACTCGTGCAGTTCTTCTGCTGGGCGGCGTTCATGTACATGTGGACCTACACCAACGGCACCATCGCCGACACCGTGTGGCACACCACCGACGTGGCGTCCAAGGGCTATCAGGAAGCCGGCAACTGGGTTGGCGTGCTCTTCTGCTGGCAGGCGATTGGCTCCGTGCTATGGGCTATGGCTCTCGCAAGGATGAAGAACGAGAAGCTTGCCTACGCCATCAGCCTCCTCATCGGTGCCGCAGGCTTCGCCCTCGTGCCTTTCATCGGCGACAAGAACCTGCTCGTCGTTCCCTTCATGCTCATCGGCTGCGCATGGGCTGCCATGCTCTCCATGCCGTTTGCCTTCGTCACCAACGCTCTTGAGGGCTACGGACACAAGGGTGCCTACCTCGGACTCTTCAACGGCACTATCTGCATACCGCAAATCGTGGCTGCTGCCGGAGGCGGACTGCTTCTCTCCCTCGTAGGCTCCGTGCAGAGCAACATGATGATTGTAGCTGCCATTCTGCTTGCCCTCGGCGCGTGTGCCGTGACGACCATCAGGAAAAAGTAGAAGATAAAAAGAAATGCGTAATTGGCTGCGCTCGGCTCTGCCGCTTGCCTTAGCAAGAAAGCCATACCCCCCGTAGGGGGCAAAACAATAAGCAACGCGAGGGCGTGTCAAAAGGCAAATTTGCAACTTTACCCGTAGCGGAGGTCTCCGGCCTCCGCAGCAACCATTATACGCAACCAATTAAATATAAATACTTTAGTAATTATCGCTTGCTGCGGAGGCCGGAGACCTCCGCTACGGATAATCCCAATTTGCGAGTTTTGACACGCCCTCAAAATGCAGGGCGTAGGACTATTCCTTTATCCAACCCAGGGTGTGTCAAGACGATAATAAAAACGGGCTGCGCTCAGCGCAGCCCGTTTTTATTTTAATAGAGGGACTTGAACAAAATACATCTGTCCGTTCATTTCGTTTTATTGTTTGATCTTTATAGAACGGCTCTTTCTTTCGCGTGCAACGGCTGTGGAAGATGCGTGCAACGGCTGTGGGAGATGCGTGCAACGTCCGTGGGAGATGCGTGCAACGTCCGTGGCTAAACGACTATGACTCTAATTAGCACACCTTTCTGCGCGTCCTTGGCTCTTGATTAGAAGCCTCCGTAGATGAATGGCTGCACGTCCTCCTGCGCCACTTCCACGGCGAGCTGCACGCAGACAACGAAGACGACGAATTTCACAGCCCAGGGCAGCGTAATGAAGCGGAGCTGCAGGCGCGTGTAGGCGCGTTCCGGGATGAGATAGCTCAGCATGGCGGCAACGAGGCACACCGTCCACATCGTGCGTGCCGTGACGAAGGGCACGAGATAGTCCCAGCTGAAGTCGGACGCAATCTTCGAGTACATGTCGCCGAGCACGCTCATGCTCTTGGCGCGGAAAAACGACCACGCGAAGCAGACGTAGACGTAGGTGATGAGCCAGCTGAGGGCGTTGCCCCAAGGCGTCGGTGGAATCTGACGGCCGAGCTGCCGACTGAAAAACTTGTGGACAGCGAGTCCCAAGCCATGGAGTGCGCCCCAGATGACAAACATCCAGGAGGCGCCGTGCCACAGACCGGCGACGAGCATCGTGAGAAAATTGTTGAGATACATGCGCCACGTGCCCTTGCGGTTGCCGCCGAGCGGGATGTACACATAGTCGCGAAACCACGTGGAGAGCGAAATGTGCCAGCGCCGCCAAAATTCCGTGAGGCTCAGCGAGCGGTAGGGGAAGCGGAAATTGTCGGGCAGCCAGAAGCCGAGAATGGCAGCACAGCCGATGCTCAGGTCGCTGTAGCCGGAGAAGTCGAAGTAGATCTGCACGGGATAGCCGAGCAGTGCTGCCACATTCTCGAAGCCGGAGAAGGTCTGCGGCGCGTCGAACACCCACGTCGTGAACTGCCCGATGTAGTCGCTCAGCATGTTTTTCTTCACGAGTCCGAGCATGATGAGCCACAGGCCCGTCCACACCATGCGGCTCGACGCCTGCTGGTTGCGACGGAGGCGCGGCAGAAGATTCTTGGCGCGCGTGATGGGGCCCGCGAGGAGCAGCGGGAAGAAGGTAAGGTAGAAGCAGTATTCGAGCAGCGTGATGTCGTCCATCGTGAACTTCCGCTTGTAGACGTCCACAGCGTAGCTTATCGCCTGGAACGTGTAGAACGAGATGCCGACGGGCAAGGCTATGGAGCCTATGGAGAAGTTCGTGCGGAGCATGGCGCCTATTACGTCGTTCAGGAGGAACGTGGCGTACTTGAAATAGGCGAGCACGGCAAGGTCGACGACGACGACGGCAGAGAGGATGAGCTTGCGCTCCCTCCCCTCATGGCGCCGCATCTCCTGCGTCAGAGCGTAGTTGAAACATGCCGTGGCGGGCAGTAGCCACATGATGGCTCCGTTGAGCTGATAGGCGAAATAAAGGTTGAACGCCACGACGTAGAGCATCATCGCCGTGCGCGACCAGCTCTTGAGCAGCGTGTAGACGGCGAGAAATGCCACGAGAAGAATCTCGACATTGAGATGTGTATAGTCCATTGTTTGTTAAAGTGTCTATTGTTCGGTTGCGGGCTCGCCTTTATGCTGCGCCTCGGCAGCAGGGCGGGCGTGTTGATCGCTGTGGCTGTCGGCAGGCGACGGGGCAGCGTCGTGATGGGGCGTTGGAGCCGTGGGCACACGGTCGGCGGCGTTCTCTACGGGCTGCGTTGCCATCTGCTCGCCCTCTATGGCGGCTGGCGAGGCTTTGCCCAAGCTGTCGACGGCTGCGGCATGGCGCACGGGACGCATCGGGATTACTATCTGACGATACTTCGCCGAGCGCTTCTGCGGCTTGTCGAGGCGGAAGGGATGGGCAGCCTTGCCGCTTTTCATCCACTCCACAATCTTGTCCATCCACACTACGGCGGCTGCACGCGTCGGATGGCGTCCGTCCTGCTGGCGTGCGAGCTTCATGCCCTTCGTCATGAAGAAGCGGCGCTTGCCCATGACGCTTTGGAGCGTAGTGTTGATGCCCTTGTCCTCCATCCAGTTGGGCGGCCCTATCCACGTCGCCGGCACGTTGCCTATCTTGGCGAGGATGGCCTCGGCACGCTTGCGGCAGCCTTTCATGTCGGCGGTGTAGAGCTCGTTGCTGCCGAGACAGATGAAGACATGCGTCGGACGCACGGTGCGCATATAGTGGTTGAGCGTGTCGCTCGATGCCCACTGGCGCGTGCCGGAGCCGTTCCACGTCACGCACGTGAGCGTGTGTCCGTTCTGGTTGGCATAGTCGCTGAGACGGAGGGCGAGGAGCTGGCTCATGGAGTCACCGAAGAGCAGGAGCCGCTGCGAGGCTGTGTCGACAGGCTCGGCGGGAGCGTTGTCGTCAGCCTCGGAGTCGTCGGCGGCGGTCTCGCCGCCGACCACCTCCTCAGCGCCTATCTGCTTGAGATGTATGGCGTCAGCCACGTAGTCGGGCACTTGCGAGTAGCCGATGAACACGGCGAGGGCAAGGGCGAAGAGGGCTGTCAGTTGCAAAGTAGGTTTCACTTATTTACGTATTTACTGTTTCTTTACTCAACTCAAAGAATTTCTCTTTACTCAAAGACTTTCTTCGACGTGGCAAGCGACGGCGCGAAACGCATGGTCACGACATGCTCGCCGGTAGGCGTCTTGTACTGTGGCAGGCAGGAGTCGCCGCCGCAGGAATGGTTGCCTATGCCGCGCTGCCAGAAGTCGAAGTGGGCGAACACCTGGCTGCTTCGCGTGAGGTCGTAGGGATGCTTGCCACCGTAGAACACGTCGTAGTTGAACTGCTTGTCGTCGTAATGAGAGAGCGAGAAGGAGAGCTGTCCCTCAACGCTCATGTCGAGCTTGAGTCCGTCGGCAGAGGAGAGAATAAGGCGGCGCAGTCCCTGGCGGTCGCCCATGGTCTGCGGAGCCGACTGCTCCTCAAACATGCGGTCGACGGTCGTCGTGTACCAGCCGAGCAGCGAGCCGCGCTGGCGGTCGATGTAGTTGGAGCGCGGACCCTTGGCGTAATAGCGCACACGCTCGAAGCCGGGAGCAAACTGCATCGTCAGTCCGACGCGGCGCGTCTCCTCCGACGAGTTGCAGAACTTGACGCGCATGTCCACCGTGCCGTCGGCGTAGATGGTGTAGAGGATGTCGTGGGTGTCCTTGCCGTTGGAGACGGAGGTCTCCACGAGCACCTTGTCGCCCTGCTTCTTGGGAGCCTTCACGAGCGTCTTCGTGCCCGTGAGTGCACCCTCCTCCTTGTTGTCGTTCTCTGCCACGCCGCCCGTGGCGCCGAGAGAGATGTTGTCGTTGGCGATGCGGCGGAAGCCGTTGAAGTCGGGGCCTGCCTCCGGCACGACAAGCTCGTGACCCTTGTATTTCCATTCCTTTACGGTGCCGTCAGCGGAGAAGGCGATGGAGAAGTCGCTGCCTTCCACCGTGTTGCCCTTCACCTTCAGCTTGCCCTTGGCGCTGACGGCAGGGAGAGAGCCGTGGGGCTGCTGCACGTAGGCAGGGTCGGCGACGGAGAAGCAGTTGGCAGCAGAGTCAGCGTCGAGGCGGAACTGCTGCGCCACCATGGAGTAGCCGCGCGGTGCCCATGAAGCGCCGGCGTTTCTTACAAGGGAGAAGGAGATGAGATGTTCCTTGCCGTCATTGGCAGGCGTCGTGTAGGGAATGTCTACCACGCACGTCTCGCCCGGCTTGCAGGCAAGTCGGCGCACGTCGCCGCTCTCTATCTTTTTGCCGTCGGCGAGCACAGTCCACTTGAGTTGGTAGCCCTCGCTGAGATCGGTGAAGGCAAACTTGTTGCGGAGCGTCAGCTTGTGGCCGCGCAGTTCAAGGAAGTCGACGTCGCGATAGACGTACTTCACCTCGTCGAGCTTCGCCGTCCACTCGCGTCCCGGCGTGATGATGCCGTTGCTCATGAAGTCGCCCTGGAAGCCGTTGTCGCCGTGGTTCATCTTCGTGTAGTCGTAGCCGGAGGTGTAGTAGTGGAGCCCGTTCTCCGTGTTGACGAGCGGCTCGCCCGCCTTTATGCGGCGCGTGTCGTAGATGCCCTGGTCTACCCAGTCCCAGATGCAGCCGCCGACGATGCCGGAGCTTTTCTCAATGATGTCCCAGTACTCCTGGAGATTGCCGACGGCCTGTCCCATGGCGTGGGCATACTCGCAGATGAAATAAGGCTTGCCGTTGAGTCCGTCGCGCTGCTCCGCCACCTTGCTCACGACGGGGTACATGTCGGAGCCGAAGTCGGAGTATTTCTCGCCGTGGTTGTAGCCCTCGTAGTGTACGAAAGCATCGCGTCCGGGGAGGAGGCGCTTCACGCTGTCGTAGGTGGCTTGGAAGTTCTGTCCGCCGCCCGACTCGTTGCCGAGCGACCAGAAGACGACGCTCGGATGGTTGCGGTCGCGCAGCACCATGCGCTCCGTGCGGTCTACGTAGGCAGCCTGCCACGACGGCGTGTCGGAGAGGCTCTGATTGTTGTGGCACTCCACGTCTGCCTCGTCCATGCAGTAGAGTCCGAAGTAGTCGAACATGGCGTACATCTTAGGCTGACGCGGATAGTGGGAGGTGCGCACGGTGTTGACATTGGCACGCTTCATGAGCTCCACGTCGCGGAGCATCGTCTTCACGTCGATGGCGTGGCCGAAGCGCGGATGGATGTCCTGCGTGTTGACACCCTTGAAGAAGACGCGCTTGCCGTTGACATAGATGAGATTGCCGCGCTGCTCCACGTGGCGGAAGCCGTATTTCGTGGAGAACACCATCTCTTCCTTGCCGCCGTCGAGCTGTCGCACGATGACGGTGTAGAGTTCCGGGTGCTCCGACGACCATAGCTTCAGGTCGCGCAGTCCGTTGAAAGAGAGAGTGGTCTTCTCTTCTGCCGGCTTCGCACCGAGCTTCACGGTCTGCTGCTTCTTGGCTACGAGCTTGCCGTCGGGGTCGAGAAGCTCCACTTCGAGCGTCTTGCCCTTGGAGTCGCCCTGCGACCGCAGGGTGAGCTCCACGTTCATGCTGCCCGACCGATAGTTGTCGGCGGCATTGAGCGAGGAGGTGATGTAATGGTCGGCGACTGCCGTCGTTGGTGTGGCTACAAGATAGACATCGCGGTGGATGCCGCCCAAATGCCACATGTCCTGGCCCTCAAGGTAGGAACCATCCGACCAGCGGTAGACGCGCACCGACACGTTGTTCTCGCCCTTGCGCACAAGTCCGGTAACGTCAAACTCGGCGTCGGTGTTGGCGCCTTCGGAAAATCCGGCGTACTTGCCGTTGACCCACACGACGATGGCGCTGCACGCTCCGTCGAAGTGGAGCACGACGCGGCGGCCCGTCTCCCAGCCTTCAGGAAGGGAGAACGTGCGGCGATAGGAGCCGACGGGATTCTTGTCGAAGTTGTCGTCGAACGCCTTGATGCGCGGAGGATCATTATGGAAGGGATAGCCCACATTATTATATACGGGCACGTCGTAGCCCGCCATCTCCCAGTTGAGCGGCACGCGTAAGTCGTCCCATGAGGAAACGTCGGCATTGTCGGCATAGAAATCCTTCTCGCCGGGCTTGCCCTGCTTCCAGTCGGCTGTGTAGCGGAATTTCCAATTGCCGTTGAGCGGGAGGCAGTCGGCACGCTCGGGCGCGAGCCACGGCTTTGCGAAACACTTGTCGAGCATCATCTGCGATGTCGACGAATAGGGAATGAAGGTGGCGTGGGCAGGCAGCTTGCGGTCGGCAAACTTCGTTTCGTCCTCTACCCAGGAGTCCACCATGTCTGCCGCGTTGACTGCGGCACGCACGGCTTCCACGCGCGGCTGCTTCTTGGCAGTGCGCTGAGTCTTACGCTGTCCGTAGACGGGGCCGTTGCCGCACAATGCCGCCACAGCCGCTAACAATAGTATTCGTTTCATGTAATTTAGGTTTTTCGTTGCTTTAATGCTACAACACTGCCGGCTTGCCGCTTGGAAGCATCCGGCTTATACGCAAAAGGAGCGTATCACTAATGCGATACGCTCCTTGCATTGTTTGTGGGTGGTGATGGATTCGAACCACCGAAGGCATAGCCAGCAGATTTACAGTCTGCCCCATTTGGCCACTCTGGTAACCACCCAACGGCTTTTGTCTTAAAAGCGAGTGCAAAGTTAAGAAATATTTTTCACACTGCCGAATTTTTTCTCTGTTTTTTTTCACTGAGCATGAAAATACCATGAAAAAACGCAACTGAATGAAAGATTTGCAGCCGCCTGATGCCACGACGACCTGCGTGAGCACACAAGTCGTCGTGGCGCAGCTCTCACCGGACAAGCCTACTTGGCATTTCCTGCTTATTCGTTGTCGGCGTCGGCGTCGCCATACTCCCACGAGTCGAAGTATTCACGGCTGGTGGGCATGTGGGCAGCCCATGCGTTTTGTGTGCCTTCCGGAGTGATGGTGACTTTTTTACCATCCTCGTCCATGGAGCCTGCAAGGAACGACTGCATGTCCATAGATACAGAATTTATGCTTGGGGTGATGTATTCTCTCTTTTCCATATTATCAATGTTCGTTTTTCTTCTATTTTTTCATCAATGTTTATCTAACCACCACTTTCTTGCCGTTCTGTATGTAGATGCCGCGCTTCAGCTGCGAGAGGCTTGTACCTACACACTGGCCGTTGAGATTGTAGACGCGACTGTCGGCTACTACTGCCTCGCCGCCGTCAATCTCGCTGAGAGAGCTTACCACGCCGTCGATTTTTGCCACGAGCGACTGCGGATTGGTGCTGGAGGGCACTTCAAAGTAGGCGCGCATTCCCTTCATGACGTTGCCCGTAGTGGAAGGCTTGTAGAACTTGTCGCCGTCGCCGAGGAAGAGATTGGTGCCGTCGGTGGCGAGGGTTGTGGTGCCGTAGGTGCCTACCATATAGTAGCCGTCTGCTCCCTGGCGCGACGGTGTCGTTGACGTGATGCTGACGTCGCTGAATATGGGGTTGACCACATTATTCGACACCTTCACAAGATAGGGCACGCCTGCCTGAATGTCCTCGTCGTTGCAGGCAGCGAAGCTCATCACCGAACCGCTGACGCCGCTGTACTTGCGCAGCTCAACGTCGGAGCCGAACTTCTCCTTCACGACGGAGTTGCTGATGGAGAATGGTACGCAGAACGTGTTCCAATAGCCCGTGCCGAGCGTGCGCTCAAGAGCCACCGTAACATTGGACGGAGTGTTGGAGAGCTGAAGGGAATTGTCTGCGCCCTCCTGGAGGTAGTTGTCTACATACGAGCCAGTCGTGATTACGGAGATGTCCTTGTAGGTGGCATAGGACTCCTGGCTGGTGCCCTCCTGATTGCTGTAGTACAATGTGTGCGAGCCTGTAGCAAAGAACGAGGAAAGGTCGGACGAGTTGATTTTCTTCTCTCCGTTGACATAGATGCCGTCGCTCTTCACATCGAGTGTAACGGTCTTCTGGCTACCCGTGACAATGTTGGGGATGGGGAACTGATAGTCGTTGGCACTTCTGGAGCCCGTTACGCGGTCGAACCAGAGCACGTTGGTCACATTATTCTTGTTGGTTGAATAATAAACGTGGTAGCCTGGGTATATGCTGTAATAATCTCCTGAAGAGAATCTACTGTTGCCAATAGACAGAAGATTGTAGTTGCCTGAAGATTTGGTGCAGTCGGAAAGATCCATCTCTACATGGAATGTCTGGTTGGCAAAGTCGAGAGTGGTTTCCTTCGACCACTTTTCGCCGTTGTTGCTTGATGTCTGCGACAGAAGGACGTTCTCCTGCGCCTGCGCTGCAGGAACAACTATCTGCTGGTCCTTCACGACGGACAATTCCTTGTAGATTGCGTGTGAGCGTTGACCGCCCTCACTGTTGCTGTAATAGAGCGTCTTGGAACCAGTGGCGAAGAAGTCGCTCAGGGCAGAGCTTTCAAAAAGCTTCTCGCCGTTAAGATAGACGCCGTCGCTCTTGACATCGAGAGTAACGTCGCCGGTGATGTTGCCCTTTATTTTGTATATGCCGTCATCGCTGTTAGAGCCCAATATAAGGTCTATCCACAGGGCCTTGGAGAAGGTGCCGGCGTGATGGTGCCAGTCATCCTTGCTATTCGGCGTGTAATACACATGGAAGCCGGGAGCGATAGTATAGTAAGGGGCGGGATTGGTAGAAGACGTATTAATTTGCTGGTTACCAAAAGAGATGATGGTCTCGCCGTTACCGGTACATCCATCAACATTGAAGACAGCATGGAAATAGGAGTTGGCGAAATCGAAGTTGGAGACGCTCTTGCTCCATGCAGCACCGTTGTTCGACGTGGTGGACGTGCTGATTACCGTCTTAACGAGTCCGGCTCTTGCCGTATTTGCCCCCCCGGCAAATAAAGCGAGGGCAAATAAAAGCGCTAATTTTGAAGTAAAATGTTTTGCCATAACAATAGTGTTTAAAAAGAAAGTTTAACAGTAAATTTTTATTCTCTATATAACATTGTTTGTTCTGTCCTATATTTTGTGCGAAATTAGAATAAATTTGTAATATCTGACACAAAACGTACAAAGTTTTAACGTTTTTTAGACAAACGAGAATACGCACAAAAAAAGGTGTCCACGAACACTATCGTCGTGGACACCATATTTGCTTATGCTTGTCTTGGCAAAAGCCAAGAAGCTGAATCGTTTACTCTGCAATCTTAACAGTTGCGCGGCGGTTGTAGGAAACAGGAGAGAGATCCTTTACGCCACCCTTGCCTTCTGTTGTGATCTGATCGCGGCTTACACCCATCTTGACGAGCTCGTTGGCAACGGTCTCGGCACGACGCTCAGAGAGCTTCTGGTTGAAGGCGGCAGAACCAGTGGCGCTGTCGGCATAACCAGTAACAACGAGGTTGGTGTTGTTCTCCTTAGCATAGTCGGCGAGCGACTGTACGTTCACGAGATCCTTCTTGGAAGCAACAGAAGCCTTGCCGATGTTGAAGAATACGGACAGAGGAGTGTTGCTGTAGCTCTTAACAACGGGAGCCGGCTCGTCCTTCTTCTGGGCGAGGAGGTTCTTCAGGCGAGCGTTCTCGGCGTTGGCGTCGTTGAGCTGTGCGTTGAGGGCGTCGATCTGAGCCTGAGAGAGAGCCTTGATGGCGTCTACGTCAGGAGTCTTGTCCCATGTAGACTTGCCGAGGTTGAAGTTGAGACCAACTTCAGCATAGAACTTGTTGTCCTTGCCTTCCCAGATGCTTGAGCTGTGGACGCGCTGTGTTGTGACGCCGTCGAAGTCGTTCTCGGCGTAGTTCCATCCGAGCTCAAGATAGAGACCGAAGTGCTTCGTGATGCGGAAGTTGTTGAGCAAACCTGCGGAGAGGTTCATGCTGTAGCAACCGTAGCTGCAGTTGCGGTTGATACCTGCGCCTACGAATGGGATGAAGTTCCACACACGTGTCGGGTTGTAGCCGCAAATCATGTTGCTGAGGTTGAAGAGCACGTTCTCGTTGAGTGTCCAGTAGTGATTGGTGTTCTTCTCCTCGCTGACAACGGTACGGCCCCAAATGCCTGTGAACTTGGTGCGCAGACCAAGACCCGGAGTGAACCACTTGCCTACTCCTACTGAGAAGGCGGGAGCTCCACGGAATCCCTTGAACGGGCTGCGTGCCAAGCCGCTGCCGTGCTCCTCGTTAGAATAGAATGCGCTCCACTGGCCACCGGCCTGAATAAACCAGTTGCTCCAGAAAGAATTTGTGGCAACACTGTACTTCTGTACAGGATCAGTTGTCTCCTGAGCCATTGCGCCCATAGACAAGCCACACATTGCCAATGCAATTAATAACTTTTTCATAACCTTTTTTATTTAACAATCAATTTTTTCTTTTTCCCGTGCGAAGAGTCGTTTGCTCCTCGCCTTGTGAAGGCTCATCGATGTGCCACTCCCAACAATGTTGACAAGTGAAAGCATACGCCCCCATAATTCAGCGCAAAGTTAATAATAAAAACTAAATAAGCACACTTTTTTAAAAAAAATCTTAACTAAATGGTCTTATTTTCACCCGTTTGCGCCTTCTCACACACCGAACAGACGCTCCATCTCCGACTGCTGCAGGATGGTGAGTATCTTCTTGCCGTCGGGCGTGTAATTGAAGTTGGCACAGGCGAAGAGGTCGTTGACGATGTTCTCCATCTCGTCGTTGGAAAGCACCTGCCCGTAGGTGACGGCTGCACTGCGCGCAAGTTGCAAAGCTATGGAGTGGTTGATGTCGTCGATTGCCGACGTCGACTTGTCGCGAGCCGACGCCACGAGATCCTGCACAAGCGACACGTAGTCGAGACCGTCAAGTCCGGCTGGCACGGCAATGATGTCATAGCCGTCGCCGCTTGCCGTAAGGCTGAAGCCCAAGTCATGCATCTCCGGCATCACTGCCTCAGCCACTATCTTGTCGGCAGGGTTGAACGCCACCTTTTCCGGGAACAGTAGCTTCTGCGAGCATGGCTTGTGCTGGCTCATCTGGCGGATGTAGCCCTCATAGAGGATGCGGATATGTGCGCGATGCTGATCGACAAGCATCAGTCCGGACTTCACGGCGGTCATGATGTAGCGCCCCTTGTATTGATAATGTACGGGCGACTTCTCCTCTATCGGACTTTCCGACGCTGCCGCGCTCACCATGTCGGACGAGAGCGATGACACAGCAATCTCATCCGACGGATTGTCAAAGCCTTCTTTCGCTCCGCCTGCATCCATCCCGGCGGAGGAAAACGGAGCGGAGTCGTCGCCTGCCATCTCGGCAAAGCGGCGAGAACGGAGCACCTGCCCTTCGCCGCTGCCGTCGAAGAGCGTCGCCTGGCGTGGCTGTCTTGCAGCGCCGGTATTGGCGGCAAAGAGACTCTCCCACTCGTTGGCGGAAGACGACGTGCGGGCCTGTGGCTCATGGAACGGATTGTAGGCGGGATTGTACTGCACCTTCGGGGCGTGTGCTTCGGAAGGCCCGTCGGGAGACAAGGATGGAATGTCGGGCTGCCCCTCAGTGTCGAACTCTATCGCCGTGACGGAATTGAACATCCCGACGGCATCCTTGACGGCGGCAGCAAGAATCTGCCATATCGTCTGCTCGTTCTCAAACTTTATCTCGGTCTTCGTCGGATGGATGTTGACGTCGATGTTCTGCGGCTCCACGGTGAAATAGAGAAAATAAGGCACCTGCTCGCCTTCCGGCACAAGACGCTCGTACGCCGTCATCACGGCCTTGTTGAAATAAAGGTGCTTCATGTAGCGCCCGTTGACGAAGAAGAACTGCCTTGCCCCTTTCTTGCGCGCCGATTCTGGCTTGCCGACGAAACCGCTGATGTGGCACATAGTGGTGTCGACGTCGACGGGCAGGAGCTGCGGATTGATTTTCTTGCCGAAGACGTCGACAATGCGCTGGCGCATACCGCCCGCCTTGAGATTGTAGAGCTCGTTCTGGTTGTTGTAGAGCGTGAATGAGATTTCGGGATAGACAAGGGCGATGCGCTCGAAGGCGGTCACGATGTTGTTGAGCTCCGTAGTGTTCGACTTCAGAAACTTGCGGCGCACGGGTACGTTGTAGAAGAGATTGCTCACCGTGAAGTTGCTGCCGACAGGACATGACACGGGTTCCTGACTGACGAAGCGCGAGCCGGCTATCGTCAGGGACGTGCCAATGTCGTCGTCGGGACGGCGCGTGCGCAACTCCACCTGCGCCACTGCCGCTATGGAGGCGAGAGCCTCACCGCGAAATCCCATGGTGTGGAGATTGAAGAGATCGCCAGCCTGGCGTATCTTCGACGTGGCATGACGCTCAAACGACAGGCGGGCGTCGGTCTCCGACATGCCCTTGCCGTTGTCGATGACCTGTATGGACGTGCGCCCCGAATCGACACACACCACGTTGACCACCGTCGCCCCGGCGTCGATGGAGTTTTCAACAAGCTCCTTGATGACACTCGCCGGACGCTGTATGACCTCACCGGCGGCTATCTGGTTGGCAACGGAGTCGGGAAGAAGTTGGATAATATCATTCATGTCTATATATACCTTTTATATATACATACAATGTTAAACGGAATAAAGCACGACGAGAAGGGCAAGCAGCAGCACAAGTGCTGCCGCAAGGAGCCATCTGAAGAGCGGCTGCGACGTACTGCGGCGACGCCCACCTGCATTGGAAGAAGCATCAGCCAACGACTGCTCCGCCAACTGCTCGGGCGACACGCCACGACGCAAGCCGTCGAGAATGTCGCGACGCTCGTCGGAAAAACGAAACGTATGATGAAAGCCGCGTGGGCGGCGATTGCCGAAATACATAGTGATTTAAGATTATTTCAACGCCCTACTCCAGCGTCTGCAGCGGAGCCTCGCGCCGACGCTGCTCACGCAGTTCGGTGCCTGCCGCCTTGCCGCGCCAGTTGAAGACGTCGTTCTTGTCGAGCGGACGAATATAGTCGAACCACGCGAACTCCGGCAGCTTATACCTCTCGGGCGGTATCTGCGTGATGGGGTACATCGTGCCTATCGACTTCGATGCCCACATCTTCTGCAGCTTACGCTCTGCCGAGACATACATGCGGAGCGTGTCGGTCTCAAGATAGTTGAGTTCGGTGAGAGTAGAGTCGCGCGAGTCGGCATTGTAGTAGACCGACTTCACATTGCCCGTGGCATCGGCACGCCTCACTGCGCCATCGATGAAATAAGCATCCATGCGCTTCGACGAAACCTGATTGAAATGGTTTTGCTCGTCCACCTTCTCCACGGAGAGAGCCTGACCGATGATTTCCGCCTTGCGCACCGTTGAATCGTTCATGTAGACACGTATCTCCTCACCGAGAAGCTGGCGCCCGAGATTCCATGCGATAGGGTCGCGATACATCGTCATGCACGAGTCGGCGGAGTTGAACACCAGCGAGTCGCACACTGCCTGCACGTCGTTGCGGAAAGCACGCACATGGCGGAAGGCATGTACCTTACGGTAGACGGAGTCGGTTTTTATGTTGAACGTGTAGAGCTTCATGGAGTCGGCGTGCATGTAGAGCGTGTCCTTCTGCGAATAGTCGAGCATGAGGGCGCGCTTCGTGGCATAGCCGTAGCCGACAGTGTCGTTGTAGAACAGTCGTCCGCAGCGCAGTTCGTTCTTGTTCTTCTTGTCGACAAAGACAACATTGCCGAAGCCCTCGTTGTTGCCGTTGGAGCTGTCATGATAGAGCGAGTCGCCAGTGATGGTCTTCTCGCCGTCAACCACCGTAGAGCGTCCGAAGAGCTGCGAGCGGTTGGTGCGGCTGTTGGTGTAGGCATCAGTGGTGTGGATGACGGTGCCTTTCGTATGGATAGTGGAAGGTCCGGTAACGTGGGCGATGCGTGTGCGCGTGTCGTAGTAGAGCGAATCGGTGTTGATAATGTTGTCGGCACTGTGCATCTTCACTCCGTAGAAGAACGCCGCCTTACGCGTGGCAGTGTTGTACTCGCCCCAGTCGCTGACGAGGCGATCCTTGCCGTCCACCAACTTGCCGCCCTCAAAGAAGTAGGCATTGTCGTAGAGGCGGTCGTAGTCGAGCGAGTCGGTGTAGAGAGTCTGCGTGCGATGCTTGAGCACCACGTCGCGGCGCGCGTGCATCATCTGGTCGGCACCGATGTAGTCGGCATACTCACACGTGAGCGAGAGCGTGTCGCCCTGTTTGAAGTGCACGTGACCGAAAGCCTCAACAGAGTTGGCCTCCTGATAGAAGTAGGCGCTGTCACACCACAGCTGCGCACCGGCGTGCGTGAAGTGAACCTTGCCTTTGAGAATCTGCGCGTCAGGCACGGCACTGTAAATATCATAACGTAGTTCGTCGGCGTGAACGAGATAAACACGCTCGTCGGTCTTCTTGCGCTTCTTTGACTTTGGCGCAGCCATTGCCCACATTAGGCAAAAGCCAAAAAAGCATAGAACGGCAAGCAAAGCCGTTCTATGCCATCTATATGTAATCGGGGAATTTTTCTTTTCCATTCAAAACTCAAAATTCCTAATTAAAAAACTCAGAATGAGAAACTCAGAATTAAAGGAATCAGAACAAGAAACTCAAGATTAAAGAAATCTGAATGAGAAATTCTGGATTGAAGAAATCAGAACAAGAAACTTTGGATTGAAAGATTCAGAACGAGAAATTCGAGATTGAAGAAATCCTAACTCCTAATTCCTAAC
>DLKG01000035.1:19207-34492 GCA_002490315.1 Prevotella sp. UBA7594
TAATTCCTAACTCCTAATTCTATTTAATCCATCCCTCGTACTCGAACTTGCACGACTTACATCTGTCAGCCATTCGCACGTAGGTGGTTTTAATCTTGTTGACAACCCATTGATGCAAGAAGTCGGCACGCATCTTTTGCAGCACGACATTCTTCATCACCTGATAGTCCTCGGTTATGGTGGCGCGATGGGCAGGAGTGCGGCTCTTCAGTTTCACGATTGCCACAACCTGCTTACCCTTTTCGTTGACCATCTGGAAAGCATCGGACACGTTGCCGACCTCCATAGTCTCCACCTTACGAGCCACCTCCGTCGGCAGATCCTTCATCTGGAACTTCGAAGTGCGGCCGTCATCACCGTTATATGACATCAAGCCGTGATTGTTGCGCGTGTCCTTATCGTCAGACATCACCGTCGCAGCCTCCTCAAAGGAGAACTTTCCGTCACGAATGTCAACAGCCACGGAGTCGAGGCGTACACGCATGGAGTCGGTGGCCTCCTGCGACACTTTAGGCACACGCAAGATGTGGCGCACCTTTATCTTGTCGCCGCGCTTATCAATGAGCTGTATGATGTGGAAGCCGTACTCCGACTCCACAATCTTCGAAATCTTCTTCGGGTCGGTGAGGTTGAACGCCACAGCCGCAAAGGCAGGGTCGAGCATTCCGCGGCCCACATAATCCATCTCGCCACCCTGGCGCGAAGAGCCCGGGTCGTCAGAATAGAGGCGTGCAAGCGTGGCAAACGAAGCCTCACCCTTGTTGATGCGGTCGGTGTAGTCGCGCAGGTCGTTCTTCACGCGGTTGATCTCGTCTTGCGAGATTTTCGGTTGCTTGGTGATAATCTCCACCTCCACCTCTGTAGGCACGAACGGCACGCTGTCCTCCGGCAAGCCACGGAAATAGTTGCGCACGTCAGACGGCGTCACCGATATGTCGCTGACAAGCTTCTCGCGCATCTGCTGAATGAGCTGGTTGTTGCGGAAGTCATCATGCAGCTGCTGTCGCATCTGCGACACGGTCATCTTCTTGTACTCCTCCAGTTTCTCACGCGAGCCTGCCTGCTGTATCCAGCGGTTGATCTGCATGTCAATGTTCTGCGCAATCTCCGACTCAGTGACCTTGATGGAGTCGATCTCCGCCTGGTGGAGGAACAGTTTCTGCACTGCAATCTGCTCCGGGATGGCACAGTCGGGATCGCCATGCCACGTCACGCCTTCCATCTCACCCTGGAGCTTCATCATCTCCACGTCAGACTTCAGGATTGGCTCGTCGCCGACAACCCACATCACCTCGTCGACAATGCTATGCTCAGGTACGGGCTGGTCGGTCACGACGGGGCGGCTCTCCGAGGTATCAGGCAAGGTTACAGCCCCATTCTTCGATGCTGTAGTGTCAGCGGCAAAAAGTGAGGCGCTTGCCGAAGTGCGGCTCGCACTGACGCCCACAGCTGCAAAAGCAGCAAGGGCGAGAGCCACTAAAGATATGTTTAAACTCTTTGTCATCTATGTATATTGTGTGTGTATGTCTGTTTCTTTCTTTTTTGTGGAGTCGTGAGCATTAGTGCTTGTTAACGGTTTCAAGCACGGCGTTGTCCACATTCACGGCGTAGCGCTTGCGCAAATCGGCGATCCAGTCTTTCTCAAGCTGGTCCTGATAATCGCTCACCACGAGCTCGCGCACGTCCTCATAGCTCTGCGGAGCCTTGAGCAGTTTGCCATAGGTAGCAGTGAGCGGGAAGTCCTTCACGGCAGCCACTGTGGTGTCCTTTCCGAACTCAATCTTGTCGATGAGAGCATTGTCGCCCTCACGGAAGATACCCTTCACGACCTTGATGCGTATTGTGGAGTCGTTGAACTCCTTGCGCAAACTGTCGGCCCAAAGGTTGAACGGCACGTTCTTCACGGCGTTTTTCACGGCATCGATGTCATCCTGGGTCTTCACCCAATAGGCGATGCCCTTAAAGCGCGGAGCGTCCCAGCGATATTTCTTGCGGTTCTTCTTGAAGAACTTTTCAAGTCCTTTCTCGTCCTTTGCCGCTTTCTGCCATACATTGCGGTTGGAGATTTCGTAGAGAAGGAGTCCGTCGTGATACTCCTTGATAAGATTGGCGAGAGCAGGGTCGGCTGCAGCCATCTCTGCTGCGCGGCTGTCGACGATGTCCTCAGGATTGCAAGGAGGCACGGAGGCCTTTGCTATGGAGTCAATCTTTTGCGAGATGATGCGCTCGCGAAGTCCACGTTGCTCGATGAAGCGGCGGATGTCGGCACGCACGGTGTCGTAGGGGAAGAAGTTTTGCTTACCCTCAAGACGCACGATATGGTAGCCATAAGGTGAGAGGAACGGCTTCGATGTCTCTCCCGGCTTCATGGAGAAGATAGTGTTCTCAAATTCCTTCACCATCTGTCCGCGCTGCACCCATGAGAGATCGCCGCCGCGTACAGCCGATGCACGGTCGTCAGAGCAACGGCGCGCAAGATCGCGGAAGTCGGCACCCTTCTTCAAGGCGTTGTAGATGGAGTCGGCACGCACGAGTGCAGAGTCCTGTTGGATTTTCGTAGAGTGCTGCGGCAAGAGCACAAGGATATGCAGCGGATGTACCAAGCCGCCGTTGCCGTCAATGCGGAGACGCGTCTCGTCATAGATGCGACGTGCCTCGCGCTCCACGTCAGCGTCGTTGATGAACGACGGACGCACCTGTTGGTCGCGATACATCAGAAACTCGTCGCGGAATGCCTTTGTCGTGTCGATGCCTGCCGCCTCAGCAGCAAGCACCTTCAGCTTATAGTTGACGAAGAGGTCCACATAGTCCTTTACGTCCTTCTTGTCGACCACGGTCTCGGAGTTGTTCTTGTTGTATGAATATTCGAATTCGGAGCGCGGCACAGCATGCCCGCCAATAGTCATAATTGTGGGGTCGGATGTCTGTGCCGACACGCTGCCTGCCACGGCAAGCAGTGCCACCAACAGTGATTTAAACTTCATTTTTCGTTTACAGTAATGCTAATGTTTATAAAATAGGTTAAGCAATGGTCCGGGCTCGCCCCTTATCGGGTGCAGGTCCGAGCCATTGCTTCTTTTTACCTTTACAAATTCAAATTTCTATGTTCTAACTCCTATTTCCGACTCAGCGCTTCCCTTTACTGTGGGCGTGAGTAGTTAGGAGCCTCACTTGTAATCGTGATGTCGTGTGGATGGCTCTCAAGCACACCGGCATTGGTGATGCGAGTGAACTTGGCGTTGTGCATGGCCTCGATGGTGCCAGCACCACAGTAGCCCATACCTGAGCGCAAGCCGCCTACGAGCTGGTAGATAACTTCCTGCACGGTGCCTTTGTAAGGCACGCGTCCGGCAATACCCTCCGGAACGAGTTTCTTCACGTCCTTCGTGCCAGCCTGGAAGTAGCGGTCCTTAGAGCCGTTCTCCATGGCCTCAAGCGAACCCATGCCACGATAGCTCTTGAACTTACGTCCGTTGAAGATGATAGTGTCGCCGGGGCTCTCCTCCGTACCGGCTACAAGCGAACCGATCATCACGGAGCTTCCGCCAGCGGCGATAGCCTTCACGATGTCGCCCGAGTAGCGCAAGCCACCGTCGGCAATCAAAGGAACGCCTGTGCCCTGCAGGGCGGAATACACGTCATATACAGCCGACAGCTGCGGCACGCCTACACCGGCAACGACACGCGTCGTACAGATAGAACCCGGGCCGATACCCACCTTCACGGCGTCAGCACCGTTGTCGACGAGCATCTTTGCTGCTGCACCAGTGGCTACATTGCCCACAACGATATCTACATTCGGGAACGAGGCCTTTGCTTCGCGCAACTTCTCAATGACGTACTTAGAGTGGCCGTGAGCAGTGTCGATAACGATGGCATCGGCACCAGCTTCAACGAGAGCGTTCATACGGTCGAGCGTGTCAACCGTGACGCCAACGCCGGCGGCTACACGCAGACGTCCTTTGTCGTCCTTGCAAGCCATTGGTTTGTCCTTTGCCTTCGTGATGTCCTTGTATGTGATAAGACCAACGAGATGGTTGTCACTGTCGACAACGGGAAGTTTCTCAATCTTGTGCGACTGGAGAATCTCGGCGGCAGCGGCGAGGTCGGTCTTGATGTGCGTGGTAACAAGATTTTCTTTTGTCATCACATCGTCGATAAGTTTGTCGAGATGACGTTCAAAACGCAGGTCACGGTTGGTTACGATACCTACGAGATGGTTGTCGTCGTCCACCACGGGGATGCCTCCGATGTGGTATTCAGCCATAATGTCGAGCGCGTCCTTTACGGTCTTGCCGCGGCGTATGGTGACGGGATCATAGATCATGCCGTTCTCGGCACGCTTTACGATTGCCACCTGACGAGCCTGGTCGTCGATTGACATGTTCTTGTGGATAACACCGATGCCGCCTTCGCGTGCTATGGCAATGGCCATCGCCGACTCGGTCACGGTGTCCATGGCTGCTGTAACAAAAGGCACATTCAGGCTGATGTTACGCGAGAACTTGGTTTTCAACTCTACCGTCTTAGGCAGTACCTCTGAATAAGCTGGAATAAGCAGGACGTCGTCAAAGGTAAGACCGTCCATTACAATTTTATCAGCAACAAATGATGACATATTACTTGAAAATTTATTGCGTGCAAATTTAGTAATAAAAATCCAATCGAGTGCACGTTAAACGGATTTTTATTTTCCTTGTTAAAGGTAATTAACGCCTAATTAGCGTCTGAAAGGCGGCAGGCGGCGAAAGACCGCCTGCCTGTTCCTCCTTATTGACAGACGAACTTATACGGTTTGTTTGCGGTGTCGGTCTTCACCGACAACACGTAGACGCCCTTGGAGAGCGACGGCAGACTGACACTGACGGACTCGCCTGCACGCCTGTTGCCAAGTTTTTCGCTAAGAAGCAGATGACCGTAGAGGTCGCAAAGCGTAACGGCAGCCGCACGAGTGTCACGCGGGAAACTGACAACGGCCTGTCCTGAAGCAATAGCTACAGTGCCGTCGAACGCTACTTGCAGCGACTGACATCCTGCCTCCTCCATCTCAAGACACTTTCGCAGACCGTCCATGGCGTTGATTTTGCCATAGCCCCAATTGTTGTCTGCCTCGGCAGACGTGAAGTTGTCCTTGCGTGCGGTTGTCTCCACGATCTGATGCAGTTCTTCCGGTGTAAGCTCGGGATAAGCCTGCAGCCATGTGGCCACGATGCCTGCCACGAAAGGCGACGCCATAGAAGTGCCCTGCATGTAGCCATAGAGATTGTTGCGCCCGTACTTCTCGTTGTAGTCGGCATACATCAGTGTGCTCGACGCGTCATTGGTGGACACGGCTGAGATGATGAGACATCCTGGAGCGGCGATGTCCGGTTTTATGCGCCCGTCGGCAGTAGGACCATAGCTTGAGAAGGAGCTAATGTCTCCTATGGTCTCGTCAAGCGTAGCCTTCGTGCCACTGTTGGTAGTGTATTCGTTGCGTGTTGTGTAGGAGCCGACGGTCAGTATGCGCTTGCCCGTTCCGCCAATTTCCGCGAGTGTGGACGAGGAAGCGTCCGGGTCGGAATATCCGTCGATGCCGAGCGACTCGAGTCCGAGATAGGAGTTGTCAGCCCACACGTTGACACGCCCAGCCCCCTTTGGAGTGATGGTGAGCGCGATGGCGTAATTGGAGCGGAGGTTGGTAAGAGCGGAGGTCAGCACCACGTGGGGCTTGCCATTGAGCGGACTCGTCTCCGACGCCACCTTCCACGTGCCCGTGGCGTAGCGTCCGAACGACGCCTCAGTGACGCCGTCGGCAGGATAGACTGTCGTGGAGTTGGCGTCTTTCTTGTTGAACGTGCTGTATGCTGCAAGGTCTACGGTGAATTCCGTACCCTTCTCGCCCCATATCTCTATCGTGCCGCCGGTCTTCGAGGCTGACGGCCCGCTCTTGTACTTGACGAAGGTCTTCAGTGGGGCATCGGAAGAAGAAGAGAAGGAGTGGTCGATGTGGAATTTGTCCGTGCGGTGGTTGCCAGCCGCGCCAACGATAAGACGTCCTGCCTTCTGCATGGCGTCGGTCATCGTGTCGAACGTCGACGTGCCGTCGTGCGGACCCTCATGGTTGCCGAGACTGAGATTTACTACACATGGCTCCCCCACCTCGTCGGCATAGTCGAAAATGTACTGCACGGCATTGCAGATGTCGGCACTGCTGCATTTCGAGAGGTCGAGTGCCACGAGCACAATGTCGGCGTCGGGGGCGTTGCCCACGTAGGCGCCGTCCTTGTAGTCGTCGCTACCCGTGGCTATCGCTGCGACGTGCGTACCATGTGAGTTGGAGTCGCTATCGCCCTGTGATGCGGCAATAAGTTCGGGAGTGTTGAGTTCCACTCCATAGCCGTACTTTGCAGGAGCGGAAGCTCCGGAAAACGAGGTCGTCTCCTGCTCCCACACACGCTTGATGCGCAACGTGCCGTCAACGGGATTGCGGAAAGCGCTGTGGAGATAGTCGAAGCCTGCGTCCACAATGCCCACAACCACACCTTTTCCCGTGTAGGCATGTGGCAGCGACGTGCCCTTATGAATGGCGTCGGTGCCTGCCTCCTGACGTGCCACGTCGAGCATCTGGCTTACGCCGGAAGCGAGTTGCACGTATTCCACGCCGTCTTTGGTCGCCAAGTCGCGCAGCTCTCCCATAGAAAGCCGCACGACAGCGGTGTTGCCATACTGCGCCGTTGGCACCACGTCGAGTTGCTGCCACGATGTCGTGGAGGGATTGATGGTGACATAGGCTGAGAATCTACGCTCCGAGTGCTCCACTCCCTTTAGCTTATTGCTGCCGCCATTGTCCGACAAGGCAATGGCAGCCTTGGGCGACAAAACACCCTGTCCCCAACCTACGGCTGGGAACAGAGACATTGCCATACCTATTATATATATATAAGGTATTCTCATAATATGACTATTTCTTACCTGCGGCATTGTTATTTTACAAGCACTTTCTTCGTTGTCAGCTTGCCGTTCGACAGCAGCTTCACGATGTAGACGCCGTTGGCAAGGCGCGAGTCGACATTCACTTTTCCGCCCGCAATGCTGTATACGTCCACACGCTCGCAGTCGCCGCTGACGCTTATCCTGCCGTCAGCCACGCGCACAGCAGGCTCTGTCGCCGGCTGCTGCTCCACGCTCTCCACGTCTGTCGACGTACCAAAGCCCTTCTGCATGTGCGACTCGCCGAGCTTCGCCTCACAGCTATTGAAGATGATGTTCTTCGTATTGTCGTCCGCATCATATTCCCCGACGTATGCCACAACCGACATATTCTCAAGCACAGCCTTTATGTTGGTCTGCGAGGGATTGTACTTGCCGCTGTACATTCCGTCGTTGTCGATGTAGTCGTCAATCCAGTAGGAAGAGTGGATGCTGTCGGGAATGGTGATGGTCTTCGTCCATGTCATGGTCTTGCCATCCTCAAGTTCGCAGCTGATACCCCAGTTGTTGCCCGTCACTGTGCCTCTCGACACGCGGCTGTGCGTATAATTGGTGCCGCCATTTGCCTGATATGCCTTGATGCCGTCCTGCACGAGATAGACGTTGAAGAGTACTTTGTCGGAAGGCATATCCGTATGAGGCTTCACCTGCAGCTTGACGGTCAGCTCGCGCGTACTCTTGTCGAGCGCTGTCTCCAGATTGAGCGACACGTAGGGCTTTGCAGAAGCGGCATGACTGAGGAGAGTGATGATGTCGCCGTAGTCTACATTGACGACCGGAGCCATGCCAACAGAACTGTCGGCGTTGCGGTTCACCATCACGGCTGGTGCGAAAGTGCTGCCTGGATTGCTATAGAAGAAGCGGCTGAAATCGTCCTCTTCCATGGTGAACATATCTGGATAGTAGCCGGCATGGTGGGTAAGTTCGATGATACTGTCCTCAGACACATTTTGATAAGCCTCCAGCGCACCGTCAATAGTGACGTGACCTGAGGGACACTGCGTGCAGTCCTGGCCCGTGAAGCTCTCCACAAGCAGCGAGCGCTCCATGTCGTGCGGATAGAAGAAGAGAGAGCCCGACGAAGAGTTGTCGGAGGGGTCCACCTCCACTCCCTTGCCGTTGACGTTGGCAAGTTCCACGTTCACATCCTGATTGCCCTCGTTGTTGCTGTTCAAGCCTGAGAGCTTGAAGCTGTAGCCTTCCTTTGGCTTAATGGCAAGCCCGTCGAAGTGCTGAGTGGTGGTTTTGCCGCCCACCGTAACAATAGCATCGAAAGCGTTGATAGTGGTCGTGCCTGCATTGAGGAAGCGCGCCGAGAAGTCGTAGTCGTTGCCTGCCTTGAAATATCCGTCGAAATTGTTTCTGCCCATGATGGCGTCGGTGTAGTCGGCTGCTCCGTCAACATTAACAAAGATGTAGGCGCTACCCTTGCCCATTCCGTACGTGTCCACCCACTCACCGTCCTTATAGGCGAAGTTGCAGCCGCTGATGTCGTACGAACCGTCGGAAAGAAGCATATTGTAGGTAGAGGGTATCTCTGCCGTGTAGCCGATGTAGAGACATTCCTCATCGCCCGTGATGGTGTACGGCGTGGGGAGAGTCCATTTGGCTTTGGAGTATGCTCTCGACACTTTCAGCGTGCCCTCCACAAGCGGAGTGCCGTCGAGAGATGTGGATATGAATGTGTTCAGCTTATTGTCCGTAGTGTTCTTCGAGCCGACAGCAATCTCCACGAAGTCTATCGTCTTGCCCTTCAGAGCCTGGAGTTTCGCCTTGCTAAGGCGTATGGCCTGACCCTGCGTCGTGGAAGAACCGAGTCGGAAGATGTTGCGGTTGATTGTTTCTTTCGAGTAACCAATGGTCACTGCGTCGGCACTACCTATATTTAAAAGGAGAAGCGACGCTACTGCCAGTGTAAATTTTCTCATATATCTCTTATTGTTAAATATTAATATTCAATATTACAGATGTATTTTTATTTATTAAATATGTCAAATCGAAAGCTAAAATCTCTTTTCCGTTGCAAAATTACTTATTTTCCACGTATTTGCAATAAAGACTTTGCATTTTTATTTAAGATTTGTTCGCCTTTCAAAGGAAATGTGTACCTTTGCAAAAAAATAAGAGAGTATTTAAAGTTAAACATCAAAACGCAATTATTATGAAAAAGTGTTTACTTCGTTCATTAACATTATTGGTTTTGACCCTTGTATTTTCAGCAGCTTGGGCTGAAAACGTTGTGTATGGACTCATTCCTTCATACTCATTCGGAGCCAAAACAACATCATTCGACATCGGAGGAGTCAACGCCTCAGCGACAACTTCATTAACATCAGAATACACTTTCGAAGAAGTGAGGGAAGTCAAGTGCGGCGTGACCGTGGGCGACAAATACTACGCCTTCGTCGACTATCAGGACCCAACCACATACGATGAGGTGACGGCTCTCGTCACGCTCAACTTCACCAACGGCAACATGGTCGTTGTGAACAATTTCTCCTACGACTACGGCGAGCCTGGCTACAACGCCTCATCAATGACCTACGACAAGAACTCCGGCATTGTGTACGTCACGGAAATAGGAATCAACGCCAAGGACGAGTACGTCACTAAACTCTACGCCATGGAACCTACTGACGGAAACATGACGGAAGTGAGAAGTTGGGCAGGAGAGTACCATGCTATTGCTTCCGACAACAATGGCGGCTTCTATCTCCTCCAGAATGCCACCGACGACAACAATTACTACCCCAACCTCTACAAGGCATCGCCAACATCCGACCCCGTGCAGGTCATAAGCAACAACACTGTCTCCTCCACGAGATGGTCAAGCAACAACAGCATGGTTGCCAGCGACGACGGCAAGACGGTGTATCTCGTAGAGAACAGTAGCGTCTTTACCTTCGACCTCGACAAAAAGGCCGTGAGCCTCAAGGGCAAGCTGTCCGACAACGTTTGCGGCATCTCCTACGGCAAGTCTTCAGCCGACGGCACTGCAGCCACGAAGCCGGGCAAGCCCGCCAAGAAGGCACGTTTCCTCATCAAGACGCTCAACTACGGCAACTCCATGGGCGACATTCCGGAAACTGTAGATGCAAAGCGCGAATATTTCTACTACAACACCGACGGCAAGCTGGTTGGCAGCGCAGAGACCGGACGCGGATACGGCGATTCTGGTTATAGCGATGTCTTCACACCTACCAACATCACCAAGTACTCCTTTGACGACAATGGCAACATCACGAAAAAGGATGTCTACCAATGGGGTGTCTACGACTTCGACGATTTCGCCTGGAAGAAGACTAAGAACTATGAGACTTATGTCTACAACGACAACAACCAGCTTACTTCCGACTCCACATCCTACGACTTCAACGTCTACACATACAATCCCGACGGCACTCTCGCCAAGAAGGAGAACTGGACGAGATACAACAAGAAGAACGCAATGCAGACCCTCACCTACAGCAACTACGATGAGAACGGCAATGCGCTCCACATCTCTTCCACCGGAGCCTACGACTCCTACAACTACGAGGCAGAACTGATGTACGACGAGGATGGCAACAAGGTAGAGGAATACACCTACACTGTGGTTGAAGACCCAAATATGCCAGGTGAGACTATCAACAAGCCGAAAAGCCTCGAGCAATGGACTTACAAAGACGGTATCCTCTCACTCGACGAGAAGTTCTCATTCGACGACAACGGCGAGCAGGTTCCAACCGGCAAGACCGTCTACACCCCCGTTGACGGCAACATCAACGACATCGCCGTAGCCGACTCCACCTACAGCAACGGCACATGGTACAGAGGCAACTTCCCCAAGCGCTGCATCTACGGCGACTTCACCGACATGGCGGAGATGACAAAGATGGAGGCAATGGCAGAGCCCGACCCCGATGTTCCCAACACTGTTGACATCGAATTCTCCGTACCGGAGCTTGCCATCTCACAGACATGCAGCGTCATCATCTACCGCGACTGCTTGCCTATCGACACAGTAAGCCTGCTCGACGCCTTCAACGATGATACCCAAACTTGCATCTACAAGGACAAGAACGTGAAGAACGGCACTTACACCTACTTCCTCCAGCCTATCTTCACCGCCAACAGCGAGTTTGAGCCGTTCGACGAGTCGGGCATTGAAGGCCCGTCTGAGACTCAATGGACTGGCTACTACTCTACCAACCCGATGGTTGTGAACGTTTATACCGAACTGCCGAAGGCTACCGACCTCACACTCGTAGGCGGCAGGGCTGAGACTACTGGCTCTCTCATCAGCAAGCGTACTACCTACTATGCCGACCTCTCATGGAAGAACCCTGAGGACATGGACAAGTACGGCTTCATAAAGAACAGTATCTACTTCACTGGCGCCGGTGTTGCCGAACTCGACACCACAAATGTAGATGCACACAATGCGGAAGTGATGCTCTACGACGAGGACGCAAGTGCCTACATCGTCACGAGCTACAAGCTCGGCAAGGCCATCTCCGACACCATCGACATTAAGCTTAATGACGTGAAGAATCTCGCCACTGGCGTAGAGGCTGTCACAGTCAATGGAGTCGTTGGAGCAACGTTCAGCAACAACGTCTTGACGCTCAGCGAGCCTGCCAACGTATCAGTGTTCGCCGCCAACGGACAGAAAGTGTATGCCAAGGACAACACTGACAACGTGGCTCTCGGCAACCTGCCCGCTGCCACATATATTATATGTGTGGAGAAGAACGGCAAGGTGAGCGGCTACAAGTACAGAGTAGAATAAAGTAGAATAGAAAACAACAAGCGCAGGACTTCCGCAAGAGTGTGGGAGTCCTGTCTACATCTAAACAGAAAGAATACAACAACCGAAAAACAAGAATATGAGAAAGAAAGTTATTCTCGCATCATTGCTTATGAGTGGCGCGGCTTGGGCACAGACCGCCGTTCCCCCATTCGTAATGTCATCCCCCAACGAGTACCGCATCATCGCAGCCTCGCCAAACGGCAAGTGGGCATGTGGAGTCTACGCCGACTACGGCGACGAACGCTACGGCTTCCTCTGGAACCTTGAGAGCGGCGAAATCGAGTTGCTCAATCCGTCGTCGCCTTCTTTGGCATACGGCGTCTCTAACGACGGCGTCGTTGTCGGAGAGTTCTCCGACAACACCTACCGTTCCAACGGCGCTTCCGTGACGCTTGCAGGCTATTGGGCCAACCACAAGTGGAACCGCCTTGAGATGCCTACCTCCACCGTGTCGCAGTCGGGAGCCAGCAGCATCACCCCCGACGGCCACTACATCACGGGACACGTCGAGGAGAACGGCCAGTACATCGGCTACGTGTGGAAGGACGGCAAGATCAACCGCGTTCTTGAAGCCAAGAACGGCGTCTCTATGCCTTACGCCATCTCGCCCGACGGACAGTACGTAGGCGGATGGATTATGGACCAGAACCGCCAGGCTTGCTACTGGGGTAGCGACGGCAAGTACACCACCATCACCGACTACGAGTCACCGTTCAGCTCGGTACGCAAGTTCTCGCCCGACGGCAAGAGCCTACTCTACTTCGGCGGATGGGAGCAGCAGGGCGACCAATACGGAGCAAGAGCCGTCTACGACCTCGCCTCCGGCACTCACAAAGTGGTGGTACCCGACACCGAGGAGAACTTCGACTTCTTTGATATCAGCAACAAGGGCACCATCATGTGCGAACTGGGCGAGCTGGGCTACATCTATCAGGACGGCAAGTGCTCCTACGCCTACAAATACCTGAAGGATAAGGGCATCGACCTCTCCACCCACCACATCTTCGTCGACCCAAACAACACCACCGACAGCGACGGCAACACGCTCTATCAGATTTCGCGTGCCTCCACAGTGTCCGCCGACGACAACGTGATGGGATTCCAGTACTACAACGACGACAAGGACGCAAACGGCCAGTACTCCATCTCCATGCAGTCAATGGTAGTGAAGTTCAACCAAGCCACGTCGGGCCTCTGCCCAGTTAGCGTGAAGGCGTCGCAGCTGTCAGGTCAAAACTCTGTGCTCGTTGCATGGAAGCCTAACGTAATGGCGCAAGGCATTACGGGCTACAATGTCTTCCGCGACGGCAACAAGGTGAACTCCGCCGTCGTAACCGACGAATCGTTCGTCGACTCTAACGTCAGCAACGGCAGCCACACCTACACCGTCAGCGCCGTATACGGCTCAACAGAGAGCGAGAAGAGCGCCGAGGTGACAACAACGGTGGCAGCCCAAAAGCTCTCCACTCCGGAGGGTATCTTCACGCAGCAGCACGGCTACAACTCCGCCTACGTTGAATGGACTAAGCCAGCCACCAACTTCAGCTCGCTGACTTACTACAACTCGGAGGACGCCGACATCGAGACATTCGGTCTCGGCACGACAGACGCCAGCTACGAGACGGCAATACGCTTCGACAAGACGCAGGTGGCTGCCTACAAGGGACAGAAAATCACGTCCGTTGGCTTCTACCCTATGGAGAAGCAGGGCGGATGGAAGATAAATCTCTACACCTACGACAACGCAGGCAAACTCAAGCTGCTCTATTCACAGCCCGTCACGCAGGAGCTTAACTACGGCTCCCACAACGTCGTGAAGCTGAATACTCCGCAGGATCTCCCCGACGGCGATCTCATCATCGCCACCGAGGTGGCTGTCACACAGGCTTCCATGAGCATCAACGCCCTCGACTACGGTAGAGCTGTTGAAGGCTACTCCGACCTGCTCCGCGACACGTCCGACCCCGACTTCTCTTCTGCCGGACAGCTCTTCCAGGCTGAGAACTACCTCTACGAGGCTACGTGGATCATCGACGCTACTATCTCTCCCGTCGGCGCCGACCTCAGCAAGGACGACATCAAGAACTACAATGTCTACACAGACAACAAGCTCTCCGGCACCACCAACGATCTCTCCTACATCGTCAGCGGACTTTCCGAGGGTACTCACACCATCGGCGTGAGCGCAGTGTACAACAACGGCAGCGAGTCGGAGCAGAGCCAGAAGCAGCTCTCCGTCACGCCTGACGAATCACAGCTCAGCGGCGTCAACAGCGTCAACGTGAACGCCACAAGCGAGACTGCCGTCAAAGCCACATGGAAGGCACCTGAGGTGCGCGACAACGTGGAACTGGAATACTGCTCGGGCGCTCCTTCTACCAGCGCAGTCGTAGCTCCTGCCGAAAACAACTACGGTATCAAGGCTGGAGCCATCTATCCGCAGAAGACATTCCGCGGCCGCAACGGCTACGTTATACGCGCCGCCCGCTTCTATCCGCTCTCTGACGCCACGTTCACCATCGACATCTACAAGGACGGTGAGCTCGTGAGCGAGACTGAGGTGAACGACTACACGCTCAACAAATGGAACGAGGTGGAGCTCACCACTCCTGTCACCGTCGACTCGAAGTCGCAATACCAGCTTGTTGTCGACTGCTACGACGTGACACCGAAGAGTCCTGCCCTCGCCATCGACTGCAACAACCCGGTGTCTGGATACTCCGACATCTACTCTCTCGACGGCGAATCATGGAATCCGCTTTCTTCCAACGGCACCTACGCCAACTGGATGATTGGCATCTGCCTTGCATCGCCTACTGGCGTCAGCATGCCTATCGATGGTTACGACGTGAAGGTTGACGGTGTGAAGAAGAACACGCAGATGCTGACCACTACTTCGTTCGACTACGACTTCGGCACTTCTGACGCCAAGGAGCACACCATCAGCGTCGACGCCTACTACACCGTACAGCCCTCGAAGGCTGTCAGCGGCAACGCCACGCGCTTCTATCTCGGCACAACGGGCATCAGCGACAACACCATCGCACGCATCGAGGTGCGCCAGGGCAACAACGAGATTACCGTCAATGGCGACGGCGTAACGTCTGTTGACCTCGTATCGGCAGCCGGTGCTACTGTAGCCTCAGCCAAGGGCAACACCGTTTCGCTCGACGGCGTAAGCGCAGGTGTCTATGTCGTGAAGGCTGTTGTCAACGGCGAGACTGTCACACGCAAGATTCAGATTGAGAAATAAGGCTGCTTAGGGACATAAAGCCCTAATGCACATAAAATCGGTAAGCCCCGAAATCCGAGCCGCAAGGCATGGATTTCGGGGCTTACTCTTTCATACACTAACTGGGAGAGGGGGCGCCATCACCCCCGACATACATAATTGGGAGACCTCCGCCACGGATAAAAGGGCAATTTTGTATTTTGTCCCCCGCATTGGTTATTGTTTTATATGTCGGGGGCGAGGGCGCCCCCTCTCCCAGTTATAGCTGCTTGAGTATGTCGGGGGCGAG
>DLKG01000069.1 GCA_002490315.1 Prevotella sp. UBA7594
GACATGAAGACATGATTTTTTTGACATGATGTCATGTTTTTTATAATGAAGATTGTCAACCCTGGGTGTGACTTCGCTTGCCCTGGTCTATAAGATGCATTGAGAATGTGTCACAGCTTGCGAATCAGCATTATCCTTCAGCGGACGTCTCTGGCTTCCGCAGAAGGTAAACATTAATAATGTACTTATATATAATTAACGCTGAAATAGTAATGGGTCGAACAGAAGGTCGAGTGGGACGCTCGACTCAAAGCATCCGTGTGGAAAGATAATTTTGTACATATTTTAGCAAATAGTCTGAAAATTGTTTGCCCCCCCCAACTGAAAATATTTATCTTTGCAGAATAAACCTAATAAGTGTTTTTGTACTTAACAATCACTTCATTATTAATAATTAAAAAACAAAGCTTTTATGCAAAGAGTTCTTTCCATTGCTCTTGCCTTTATCGCGTGCCTGCTCGGCATGTCACAATTAAAGGCAGAGACAATCAATCCGCCGACGGGCTCCAACATCTGTCTGCTGAGTTCGCTTGACCTTTCTAAAGTGACTTACTTCAATGATGACGGCAAGAACAACGTCTATGCCAACAAGGCTACGTTCGGCTCTGCTCTTATTGTTGCCGGAAACACTTACACGAGTGGCGTTGGCACGCACGCTCCTTCCAAATTTGTTGTGAAAGTGAACGGAGCGACGACGTTTCATGCCGTTTTCGGTATTGACGCTGCTGCCCCAACACAGGCAGAGCACGGTATCGTGGACTATAATGTAATCACTTATGGCAGCGACCGCCAGGCGACGACATGCAAGAAGGGCACAATCACCGTACACGATACAGAGGGCACAACCATTGACGTAGACCTTACGGGAGCTGTTTATCTTGTGCTCGACTTTGACAAGGGAGCACAGGCGTGGGGTGATCACGTGGATGTCTGCGACGCTTATTTTAAGTATGCAGGTAAAGCTCCGCAACTCATCAGCGAGAGCGATATGTGGAAGGATGACACCAACGTCATAACTATTCCAGAAGCTCCTTGGGGACAGGAATACATTCCGTTATCCTCTCTTGAAATCAGCAAGACAAAAAGCGGCTGGGAAAACCATTCGCCAAATGCCAACAAGAGTATCGAAGGCAATGACATCACAATCGGTGGCAAGGTGTACGAGAGCGGAGTGGGAACACATGGCCCGTCGCAGATTATCATAAAACTCAATGGGTCGGTAACGGATTTCCATGCAGTGCTTGGCGTTGACGACGAGGTGAAGCAAGCTGGCAACTTCGACTATCATGTGTACACGAAGTCGGAGAGTGGAGCTACGGAAGATGTGGCGAAAGGCACGCTCAATCGCTTCTCGAATCAGTCGGTAAATATTCATGCCGAACAGCTCAGCGGTTGGAAATACCTCTATCTTGAGACGAGCAACGGCAGCGACGGCAGCAACACGTGCGACCATGTAGACTGGGCAAACGCCTATCTCGTATTCCAAGATCAGAATTCCACGCGCCCTGCAATTGTCAGCGAGGAGGAACTCTCGTCCAAACTTGCTTGCGCCACAACCGTATTCTCACAGCCTGGTGTGCGCTTTATGCAGAAGATACGTGCCACCTCTGACGATGCGCAGATTTCTGTCAGCGGACTGCCCGACGGACTGAGTTGGAATGAGCAGCGCCACATCGTTGAGGGTGTTGTCAAGGACGAAGGTGAATATACATATAAGGTGAGCCTAACGGTTGACGGAGAAACTTCTGAAGAGAATGTGCATCTCACCGTTTCGAGCAAGCTGCAGCTCCCCGTGCCATTCATGGGATGGCTCTCATGGAACTCTGTGCAGGGCAACATCTCAGAAAGCATCATCCGTCAGGCTGTGGAGCTTTTCAAGAGCAAAGGGCTTTACGAATGTGGATGGGACCATATCATGATGGACGACCTTTGGCAAGGTACACGCAAGTCTGACGGTACGCCGCAGCCCAACTCCTCAAGATTCCCCAATGGTCTGAAGACTGTTTCCGATTACGTACATTCCAATGGGATGAAGTTTGGTCTCTATACCGATGCTGCCAACAATACTTGCGCCGGGGCCTTCGGCTCGTATGGCTATGAGACTATTGACGCGAAGACGTATGCCGACTGGGGCGTTGACGTTGTGAAGTGTGACTACTGCTACGCTCCCGACGACGTGGAGTCAGCCAAGTCACGTTACAAGAAGCTTGCTGACGCTTTCGCGGCAGCTGGCAACAACACTATACTCTACATCTGCGAATGGGGAGTGCGTGACCCGTGGAAATGGGGCGCAGAGGTAGGCGGACGCTGCTGGCGCATCTCGCAGGACGTACGCGACTGCTGGACAGGTTCAGGTAGCGGTGTTGGCGTTGTGGAGAGTATCAAGGCCATGAAGAATCTCTCTGCATATCAGGGCGTCAACCGCTTCAACGATTCCGACATGCTTTGCACCGGACTTCACGCTACGGGCAAATCATCCAACGACCTCTGTGGCGGCACTGGTCCAGGCATGACCGATGATGAGTATGCCACACAGTTCGCACTTTGGTGTATGTGGTCGTCGCCAATGGCTCTCTCGTTTGACCCGAGCAAGAACACTCTCACAGTTGCCGACTACAAGCTGTTGCTCAACAAGGAGCTTATAGCCCTCAATCAGGACAAGATGGGACAGCAAGCCGACCTTATCTCCGAGGACAACGACCTCGTGATATTTGCTAAGGATTGTGAGAATGGCGATGTGGCAATCTCTGCTACCAACATGTCTGGCTCGGAGAAGGATGCCACGTTTGACTTCTCTAAGATTCCCGCACTCGATGCCAACAAGACTTATGTTGTGCGCGATGTGGTGGAGCATGCTGATGCCGGTGAGGCAACGTCGACATTTAAGGCAAGCGTTCGCAGCCATGCCACACGTGTGTTCCGCTTGGCAGAGAAGAAGGAGACTGGTGTGTCTGCCGTAGCATCCTCCTCGAAGGGGTTCATCGTTGTACCCGGCAAGGATTGTGTGACGGTGGATATGGCTGGCAGCGATGGTGTGTCGAAGCGCATCGTCGTGAGCGATCTCGAGGGACGCGTCGTGAGCGCCATTACTACCACAGCTTGCAAGGAAAAGCTCAACGTGGCTCCGGGAGCTTATCTCGTGACCGTTGTCTGCAACGCTCATGCCGAAACGGTGAAGGTGGCGTTGACGAATCGTCCATAGTAGGTAGTTGCAGCAAAATCCTCAAAGACTGTAAATACTAAAAAACACTGCGAATAGGATATGAGGGTGTGTCAGAATACGAAATTGCAACTTTATCCGTAGCGGAGGCAAACGGATAATCGCAATTAGAGTGTTTCGACACACCCTCATAGTTATTGCCCAATTTCAAGGTCG